>NZ_CP127832.1:1200000-1500000 GCF_030389495.1 Ligilactobacillus cholophilus | reverse complement strand
AATATTGTTACTTTAGGTATAGAAGTACTAGTTGGTGTAATCATTTATAGTATCATGTTATTACTTTTAAAACCTACAAGTCTTAATCTAATACTTGGCTTTATTCATAAAAAATAAATAAAGAGTTACGCTATCAAAGCATAACTCTTTATTTTTTTATTTATTATTTCTTTTCAATAAAAACTCAACAGCTTCAGGCGAATCTTCTATTGCAAATTTTCTTGCAAAAATAGCGTCTGGTTCTTGATCATATTCTTTAATATCTTCAATTGTAACTAATGTTGGATCTTCATTTTTCCATTTATATCTTCTCAAAGATGCTACATAACTTTTTCCATTTCTGTAAATATCTTTATAGAATGGAGAATTATATAACCAAGTTGCCATGAAAACTTCATCTAAACAATATCCATGTTTACAAAAATCCAAGATGTTTTCGCGGTCATTATTGATATATTCAGCAAATTTCTTAGGGATACTAAACCATTGGGATCCACCTTTAATTTCTTTTCCAGCTTTACGCATTTTTCTTGAACGTGAAATTCCCACATAATGTTGTAAAATACATTGACCAAAATCAATATATTTTAGCCATCGCTTACCTTTGATAAAAGTTCTTCCTTTACCAATATACTTTTGAAAGAAATGATATACATCATAACGTAGCATAAAACGAAAAGCATTTCTGTTCTTTAGTTTATCATTACATTCAACAAAAATTTTGCCATTATGTTCTTCAAAAAATTGCATTATATAATCCATAGATTTAATTGGTAAATCCATTCCTGAAATAAAGTGGAAATAATCATAATCTCCTGCATTAATTGCTTCTTGAAGTAGATTCATTTCTGCCAATTCTTGTGTAAAATCTCCCCATGCAACATCTACACGAGGAATCATTTTTACCTTTGATTTTTTACAAATTCCTGCATAATCTTCAGGATTAAATCCTAAATCTGTTTTATCAGCATGTATAAATATATCTGCATTTTCATGATCTAAAAGTTTTAAAAGTACCTTTAACTGATCATAATGTTTATATGTAAGAATTAAAAATGCGTGTTTCATGCTTTAAAACACTCCTAACTTAAATTTTCTTCTATTTATTTTAATATAGTAATGCGTTGCTTACAATAAAAAAGAGATTGTTTTTACAATCTCTTTTTATTTAATACTAATTTTCTAAAGCACCAGTTTGTTCATTGAAATAATATGTCTTTCCATCTATTTCTTGAACACCATATTGCATTTGACCATTTGCATTATAGTAACATGTCTTATATCCAATGTTTGTCAATCCTGTGGCCATTGCTCCAGTAGATTTATCAAAATAGTACCATGCATTATTTATTTTCTTTTCACCATATTGCATTCGACCGTTTGCATCATAGTAACATGTCTTATATCCAATATTTGTCAATCCTGTAGCTGCTTTATTAGTGCCTTTATCGAAGTAATACCATGAGCCATCGATCTTCTTTTCACCACTTTGAAGAACACCATTTGCATCTGCATAATAGATATTTCCATTATCCTTGATTAATCCTGTCTGCATTGCTCCAGTACTACTATTGAAATAGTATTTCTTTCCATCTATTTCTTGAACACCATATTGCATTTGACCATTTGCATTATAGTAACATGTCTTATATCCAATGTTTGTCAATCCTGTGGCCATTGCTCCAGTAGATTTATCAAAATAGTACCATGCATTATTTATTTTCTTTTCACCATATTGCATTCGACCGTTTGCATCATAGTAACATGTCTTATATCCAATATTTGTCAATCCTGTAGCTGCTTTATTAGTGCCTTTATCGAAGTAATACCATGAGCCATCGATCTTCTTTTCACCACTTTGAAGAACACCATTTGCATCTGCATAATAGATATTTCCATTATCCTTGATTAATCCTGTCTGCATTGCTCCAGTACCACTATTGAAATAGTATTTCTTCCCGTCTATTTCTTGAACACCATATTGCATTTGACCATTTGCATTATAGTAACATGTCTTATATCCAATATTTGTCAATCCTGTAGCCATTGCTCCAGTAGATTTATCAAAATAGTACCATGCATTATTTATTTTCTTTTCGCCATATTGCATCTGACCATTTTGAGGATCATAATATACTGTTTTATTTTGACCATATGAACTTAAATTTTGGAATCCAGTTTGCATTATTCCAGTAGTTTTATCAAATAAATACCAGTGCCCATTATAATGAAGTTGACCATATACTTTTTGACCATTTTCATCAAATCCATAAATATGATCGTCTCCAAACTGTGCCATACTTTGTGGTCCTACTAGCATTGCTCCAGTAGTTTTATTGAAATAATATGTTTTTCCATTAATTTCTTGTTTACCATATTGCATTTGGCCTTGACTATTATAGTAGCAAGTTTTATAGCCAATATTTTTAAGTCCTGTGACCATTGCTCCAGTAGACTTATCAAAGTAATACCATGAACCATTCACTTGTTGTTCACCATATTGCATTTGACCTTGACTATTATAATAACAGGTTTTATAACCAATATTTTTAAGTCCCTTAGCCATTGCTCCAGTAGACTTATCAAAGTAGTACCATGAACCATTTACTTGTTGTTCACCATACTGCATTTGGCCTTGACTATTATAGTAACAAGTTTTATAGCCAATATTTGTAATTCCCTTAGCCATTGCTCCAGTCGTCGTATTAAAGTAGTACCAATGACCATTAATTTGTTGTTCACCATAAACCATGTTTCCATTTCCATCATAGTAACATGTTTTATTTTGACCTGGAATGCTTACAAAACTATTCTTTACAGCTACTCCATTTTTATAATATTGCCAATGTCCATTTACTTGCTTTTCGCCAGTGTATGATGTTTGTAATGGTTTAACGTTAATACTTGAATCAACATTCATACCTTTCCAATTATCAGTAAATTGCCACATTAAAACACCATCCATACTTGGAAAGTAATTAAAATTAGGAGAATCTGTTGAAACTTGTGAACCATTTGGGTATGCCGCTACCCACAAGCAAGTCCCAAACTTACTAATAATTTGTGAAAGATTAAAATATGATGTTAGCATTGATGATGATGCATACAACAATGGAATATAACCTGCATCTTTTATTCTTTGCATAAATTCAATTGCAGCTGCTGTGTTTGCACTAACACCCCAGAAACCTTCTTCAAAGTCTAATGCTAAATAGGATCCTGCTGGTAATCCTAATTGCTTTGCGGCATTAATTGCATAATTAGCTTCTGTGATTGCTTTAGACTTATCTCCACCAAAATGAGCATAATGATAACCTTGAACCATCATTCCATGAGATTTAGCAGAACTAATTTGTCCTTTTGCATTAGGGTTAGTATAGTTTGTACCTTCAGTTAATTTAACAATTGCAAACTTAGCTCCAGCATTTGCATACTTAGTTAAATCTGTACCTTGATAACTTGATACGTCAACACCCATTGATCGATTAGGAACATAAGTTGCTTCTGAACGACTAGTATCACCAGCAGTCATCACCTTATCTTCAGCAACTACTCCATTATTATTTTCCAAAATTTCTTTATTTTGTTCTAAAACCTCAGATGTAATATCAGTTTTTTCTTCAGTAGAATTGCTTTCTGATGAAGTATCTGATTGATCAGCTTTATCTACAGTTGAAGAAGATGATGATTCTGTTGAACTACTTTCATCTGAAGTTGTTGCTGATGATTCAGCACTTTGACTACTACTTGATAAACTTGATGAATCAGATGGTGATTCATTTTTATCACTTTGAATAGCTGAATTTTCACTTGAACTACTACTTACTTGACTATTTGAAGAGCTACTATCTTGACTACTTTCAGCCGCCTTAACTGATGAACTTTCCTTAGTAGCATTTGAGGAACTTGAATCACTTACTTGTTCACTTTGTGATGATGTAGCTGATGATGAGGAAACAGCTACAGATGAAGAAACTTCGCTTGATGAACTTGCAGTTTCTTGCTTACTTACACTTGAACTATCTTGACTACTTGAGCTTACTGATTGACTTGAACTTGATAATGTAACTTCACGTTGTTGCAAACTACTTGCAGATGTAGCAGATTCTGTTTGAGCAGAACTGCTTGTTGATACTAAATTAACATTATCTGCTTTTACAACATTTGCATTACCATCTAAAAAAGTTAAACCAAAGAAAACAATTGGTGCAAATACCCAATTTTTTCCAGCTTTGTACATCTTATATCTTTTCTTACGTTCCAATTTTTTTTACCTTTCTAATTTCTATAAGCAATTCCTTTAATATTTATCTATTCTCACACAAATAATATCTAATATCTAGCAATTAACTTAAAATTTGAATTGTCTTAATACTATTCAAAAAAGGTCTTAATAAATTAATCTATTTTTAACATTCTTAACTTGATAAAAAATAACTCCAAACCAACTTAACAACGCAATAAACATCATTACATAGTATAACACTATTGGTTTATAGCTCACTTCTATTCTATTGACATTCGTCCTTGCCAAAATTTCTACAGTTCCTCGTTTACTTTGATTGAATTTTACTTTTTTACCATTATCACTTACAGAGGTAAGTTTATACGCTATAACTGGTAAATCAATCTTATCTCCCTTTTGAGCATGTATCATATAAATAATCTTATTAGGTTTATACTCTGCTATTAATTTTGATTCTTTTCCATTTACGTACACAATATTATTTATAATTGATGTAGCATTATTATATGCTTTTTCAGAATAATAATCTGTTTCTCCCGTTTGAGTTAAATAATCAAAAATAGCATTGTAATTATATTTATCTATAACCACATCATCTGGAATGGTTTGTTTACTTTCAGTCTTTTTCAAATACTTCTCAGAAACATTTTGAGTAATTCGATCAAGTGCTGGTTGCACTGTTCCAAAATATCCACAAACACTTATCAAGACAAATGAAATGATTACTAATATTTGTTTATAATTATTGCTTGTAATGCCATCTATAATATTACAAATAACAAATGAAGCAATCACTGACAAAAATAATCCTGCGTATGGAACCAGTCTAAATGGAAACTGTATATTTCCAATTGTATTCATTATTAA
This sequence comes from Ligilactobacillus cholophilus, assembly GCF_030389495.1. NCBI lineage: Bacteria > Bacillati > Bacillota > Bacilli > Lactobacillales > Lactobacillaceae > Ligilactobacillus > Ligilactobacillus cholophilus. The sequence goes on along the minus strand of NZ_CP127832.1, from coordinate 1,494,887 downwards.
TTCGTTATGAGATAATGATGTCCAATCAATAAATGTTGTAGAACAAAGAGCTAAAGTTACTCCCAATACATAAATTAAGAGATTTGTTGCATCATTTTTTACAAATAACCATCCTACAAATAATGTGATTATAAGTAAAATTCCTAATGATCGCCCATTTAAAACATCTCCACCACATACATTCTGAAATGAACTAGTAACTAAATCACTAAAATTATTCAAAAACCAAAATTGTTCTTGAGGAGCGTGAATGTCACCACCTAGATAATCTGTTAAGAAAGGAATAAATTCCCATCCACTTAACAATATTGCTAAACATCCACTCTTTATTAGAGATACAAAGCGACTTTTAGTGATTTTGGCAACTATTAATTTGCAAATAAATAAAAACAAACATAAAAATGTAGCAATATAAACACTAACGATATGGCTATAGCATAATAAAGACATTCCTACAGCTAAAATTGGCCATTTATGGAAATCTCCCCACAATACATGGTATATATATACCTAAGAAAACTAATGGCAAGAAAGTATATGCAATATACTCTCCCCAAACTCCATTCCATAAACCTAAATATAGATGATATGGTATAAGCGTATATATAATTGAAAATATATAGCTTCTCTTTCTATTTTTAGAAAAACTCATCATAGAATAGAATGCTACAATTAGTGTTAAAAACATAAATATTCCAATCCAAATGTATATTGAAGTGATTGGATTAAATATTAATCTTAAAAATGCTAGTATATATAGAAATAATGATGGATAAAATAAAAAAGTTCCCACTCCACTATGACTAAAAGTATGTGTAGCAATATATGTGAACAGACTACCACTTTTCAAATTTTCATAAATTTCATTTGCTCTTGATAAATGAAAACTACTATCTGAAACAATATTAAATTTATTGATTTCTATAAATGATTGCATAAAAATAAATGTCAATATCAAGAATGATATAACAATACCAGTATTAATTAAAATAGTTTTTTTTAATGTATGCTCTTCTTGTTTCAACAATACATCCTCATTTCGATTTATAAATTCATAAATATATTATACCAAAATATATAATGTTTTATTTTATCTCGTCTGAATTAATAAATAATTATGATATAATAGTGCGTGATTGTTTATTCATTAATATATAACATTTATATATTTAATTTTTATATTTGTGAGGCCTTTTATATGAATATCAAAAAAAATATAAATTTAATTTTGATAAGTTTTTCTAGTTTATTCCTATTTATATTTAGTGTGCTCTTTTTCCAAAATGTAAATGTAGCCACTTCTCTCAATACAGTTAATACAAATTTTATTTGGCAATTCTTTTTAGGAATATCCAACTTAGGTATTGATATTTCTGTAATCCTTCTTGGATACTATCTTAGTCATTTTAATACTTCATTAAGTACAGTTATTAAGAGTTGGATAACAATTTGGTTTAGTAGTTTAATCATACTTTTAATTAAACTTTTTGCTAATAAATCATTCGTGCTATCTGATTTTTATAATGCACTTTTTCCTATTTTAAGAAATACATACCCAATTCTTACAGGAATTTTATTTGGAATTATATTAATGCCTTTATTAAAAAAATGTGCTGCTAAAATCCACTTATTTTATCTTCCTGCACTTATAATCCTAACAATCCTTCCTACAGTATTTAACGAAAAAATCTTAGGAACAAATGACATAAATTCTACAGTTTATGGATTATTACTAATTTGTTGGGGAATTGAAATTAATAATCTAAAAGATAAGAAAATAGATAGAAAAAATATTATTCAAGGTGCTTTTATCATTATTTTTAATGAATTAATAATTACTATTATGCCAGCATTGTCTTGGAGTCAGCACTTTAATTTATCAACTGCTGATCGTTTTTCTGTTTCAAATTCTGGTTTTCAAATTTTAACAGCTTGTATAGTTGTCACTATCTTAAGTCATTCTCTTTTGAAGAATTTAAAAAAATATTCAGATACAGTTATTTATTTCATTATACTAACTATCATATGCGGAACATCTGATATCTTTAAAGGAATAATTTCAAATTATAATAATAGTACGTACAATAAAATAATTCACAAAGTTTTAATTCCTAATTTAGAGCAAACTCTATTGATAATCTTAGGATGTTTTGTTATTGCATGCGTAATTTATCTATTAGAAAAGCTTTCTCGAATTACATTAACAATTGATAAACATTGGAATAATTGTAATATATACAATATCCAAGAATGGGGTCCTAATAAATATCAAAACTTTAAGTTATGGATTAAGAATCATCGATTGTATTTAATTGGAATCCTTTGTGCATATATACTTTCATATATTTCGTTTGTTGCTGTTAGTGATAATTTTAAAGTACACTCAAATCTCACAATCCTTTATAATGTGTTTACATATACTTTTGGTCCACGACAAATGCTAGTTATATTAAATACATTAGTTGTAATTGGCGTATTTAGATTTATCTTTGCATTAACAAATCGCTTTTGGATTTCCTCTATTTCAGTAGGAATAATATATATTATTGGAATTATAGCTAGTTATTTAAAAATCCAATCTCGAAATGAACCAATTATACCATCGGATTTATCTGAGTTAGTTGCTATCAATGAGTTACTTAAAATGATAAATTTTAAACTCATTATTATTACTGTGATTGGTATTATTATTGCAATTGGATCAATTATATATTTAGAACGAAAGAAAAAGGTATCAGGAAAAAGCTTAAAAAATCGAATTTTTTGGATTTTATTAATCCCCATACTTTTTTTAAGTGTTAACTTTTTAAATGTAAAAAATAATCCAATTTCTATTATTTCAAAAGGTTTAGGTAATGAGCCTGTTTTTGAGGATCAATGGACTGGAGTTATGAAAAATGGTCCTATAATTCAATTTTTAAATAATATTGGCATTACAATAATGGATAAACCTCATGGTTATTCAAAAGAAGAGATGCAAAAGTTGTATTCTAAATATTCTCAAGAAGCAAAAGAAATTAATAAACAACGGAATAATTCATTTAAAGACCAAATTGTAATCTTTAATTTAAGTGAAAGTTTCGCTGATCCGACCCGATTATCAGGTGTTACTTTTAGTAAAGATCCTATTCCTAATATTAGAAATATTAAAAAAAATAATACCTCTGGGTTAATGTTAAGTTCTACTTATGGTGGAGGAACTGCCAATATTGAGTATATGACGCTTACAGGATTAGCTACATGTAATTTTTCACCTATGCTTTCAACACCATATACTCAGTTAGTAGATCGATTAAAAGTTGTTCCTTCGTTTATTCAAAGTTTTCCTGAATCTATAGCTATACATCCTTATTTAGGTACATTTTATAGTCGAAAAGAAGTCTATAAAAAAATGGGATTTGACCGATTCTATTATTTAGGAAGTAAATATAAAATTATAGATCAGAAAAAAATTGATAACAGTCCTTACTTATCTGATGAAACTGCATATGCTAATGCATTAGCTCAAATAAAAAAAGCTAAGAGTGGATTATTTATTAATTTGATAACAATGCAAAATCATATGCCATATGATAAAAAAGTATATAATAATTCAGAAAAAATGGGCGCATCTGGTTCAAATGTAAACAGCGATATGCAGTTTTCATTAAATAATTTTGCATATGGGATTAATAAAACAGATGATGCGGTTCAACAATTTATGAATGAATTAGATCAAATTCAAAAGCCTGTTACTTGGGTCTTTTACGGAGATCATTTACCAGGAATCTATACTAATGCTAACTTGCAAAAAGATTCTTTAGCTCTTCATGAAACTGATTATTTTATTTATTCTAATAAATATGCTCAGGAACATTTAGGTGCAAAACGTCTTACAAAAGCTAATATAGTTACTCCTAATGATTTTCAAGCTATGGTTGCTGAACAAACAAATACTAAAGTTACTCCATATCAAGCATTATTAACTGAAGTTTACGATAAATTACCATCATTTTCTGTAAAAACAACATCTTCTGATAATGAAGATGATTTAGTTCAATTTACTACAGATGATGGGAAAATAATCCCATATAGTGATTTGACTGATGAACAAAAAGAAATCTGGCATGATTATTTATTATTCCAATATGATATTTGTGCTGGAAAACAATATACTGTCAAAATGGGATTAAAAGATTAATAAATAAAAAGTGATAACCAATTTATTGGTTATCACTTTTTATTTTTACTTTTAAGTAATTTTTCAACTGCACTTTTTATGAAATATCCTTTACGCAATCGATTGGCTAATTGCATCGCATTCTTCTGCATTTTACAATAATCCTCATCTGACAATTGCGGTAAAATTTGATCTAAATCTTGTAGTTTTTCCACCGCAATTCCAACATGATATTTTTGAACCAAATCACTTAAAGCACTTTGATTCCATACAATTATTGGCATCCCTGAACTTAAATATAGTGATGCTTTATGCGGATTATTATATTTTAGATACTCACCATACATACCATTACACTTATCTAGTCCATTCCCATCCCAAATCAATCCAAAGCTTTCATTCAAATGTGCTGATAATTGATCTGGCGGAAAAACGCCACGATAATATACGTTTTGGGGATATTGTAATTGCTTATGAGGCCCATATAAATTAATTAGTTGATTTAAATTCCATTTTTCTAAAAATGGTGCTTTCGCAAGATTTCCTGCAAAGGCAATTCCTTGGTGGTTCTTGTGGACAGTCAATGGAACCGCATTTTGATAATCAAATATTTCCAGGGAAATCATTGGAACATTGACGCCCATTTGTTTTAATGCTCGCTTCATCCGCTCATTATGAACAATCAAGCCATCTGTTTGATTGAAAAAGTTAACTTCAAATTTTTGAAAACCAATTCGATCTTTGAAAATTCGCAACGATTCTAAATCATGAATGATCACGTAAAAACGACTGACATTTTTCTTTGCAGTCTTCAAAATTTTTTTCATGAGGATTTTCGAATAAATCGGATATTGAAAGAAAACTGTTGCATCTTGTCCCTTTAAATTTTTAAGTGCTTGTGGAATATCATGCCAAATCAAGCGTTGTTTCTGGATATGTCTCCAGAATCTTGATTGACAATTAAAAGAACACAAATTTTTAAATCCAAGTTGTTTCAAAAAATAATCTATATCGGTTCGTGCTTTCGGACCAGCATTATTTTTACTTAAGTCTAAAGACGAAATAATATAATTAGTCATAAACAAATACTTCCCACCATATATTTTAACAATCTATATTATATCAAAATACGATATTGCGTAAAAAGCTTAAAAATTAAGATTTCATTATTTATTAATTTCAAATCAAACCTCACCAATAAATGACTTTTGTACTCTCTTCCAAAAATTAATATGGCGATACTTAACAAATCTGATATCTTGTTTGCATAAGGCGAATTCAATACGCGAAATTTGATTACATTGATAACTTTCCGAATCAACAGTCAAAAAGTAATCAGATTTAGCTGAAGGTACAATGGTTAATTTGTCTTCTGGGCCAATAATCATTGGTGAACCTAATGTTCGAAACATAATATTATTAATTGAAGCTACTTCTGTTAGTTGCAGTATTTTCAAACTAGAATTTACAATTGCTCCTCCAACGGACTTATTATATGCTGTTGATCCCGTCGGCGTTGAAATACATAACCCTTCGCCACGAAAATGTTCAAATAGCTGATCACCAAGATAAACATCAGCAATCAACGTTGAAGTAATTTTTTGTAAAATTGATTCATTCAATGCTAAATATGTTTTTGGTTGACGATTAGTTTGATTAAAATGCACTATTATTTTCAATAATGGGTATGAAACTGATTTACCATCATCCTTTTTGAGACTTTCAACTAGTTGTTCTATTTCACTATTTTGCCAATCCGTATAAAAACCCAAATGACCTGTATTTACTGCAGTAAAACGAATTTGATTTAGTTGCTTAATATAATGATGAAATGCAGCTAGCAATGTACCATCTCCACCTAAAGTAATCACAACGTCTGGTTCTTTATCATTAATTTCAAATCCATTTTGTAAAAGCAACTCAGTTAATTTATGTTTTGTTACTTGTGAAGATGTTAATTTATTAGTATATATTCCAACTTTCACTTTATTCCTTCTTTCATTTAACATATTCTATAAACAAAAGAGGAGGCCCTAACTATTGTTACGACCTCATCCGTTATATTCTTATTCTATTTTAATATAATCGGTATTTTTTGAATATAAAAATGAGGTTATGAAAAAACATAACCTCATTCAAATTACATTTCAATATTATAAATCATGTGAATCCTTTGAATCTTCCTCTGATTCATCAATTTCAATTGGAACCACTTCTAATTGCCCTCGTGCTTCAACATATGGCATTGAGAGTTTCTTTTCTGAACATGCATAAATTGTCCAACCAACAATTCCAAAGAATACAGGACCAAAGGCTGTCCAAAATGCTGTTGAATAATCATGTGAGAAAATTGGTTCAATACATGTAAAGATAATTCCAGTTGCAACCACTAACCACACAATGATTGAAACTACGACTGCAAAAGTCTTGTTCTTATAAAATACAAATGGACGATCAATATTTTTCTTCATCTTAAAGAATGGGAATGCTCCAATTAAGAATAAGTATGGTGCTGCTGAAGAAACGTTCATCATATCCATCAATACTGTATAGAATTGGTTAGCTGCATCACCACCAAATGCAATGAAAAACATAATCGTACATACGATTGTTGCTTGGAGCCACATTGCGTTTGCTGGCATCCCCTTTTTATTTAATGCTGTTAACTTTTCTGGTAATAATCTTGAATCACTTCCAAGAATAAATGACTTAATTGGTGAATATACCATTACGAACGCTGCACCAATACCAGTAAGTACATCAGTTAACCCTGCAAAGTGTGAGAATAAACTTCCAATTTTCACCGCACCGACTGATGATAGTCCAAAGACCTTACCAACTTCTACCCCTAAGTTGTTGATCAATATATATTCACAGTTTGCCAAGTTAACGTTCTTGCTCCCCAAAATAGCTGTCCAGTTAGTTGAGAATCCACACATTACAATCATGAAAATGTATAGAAATGTCATTAATGCCATTGCAGTAATAATTGCTTTTGGAAAAGTCTTTTCTGGCTTATGTACAGAATCAATCACCCCAGAAGTTGTTTCCAATCCAGCATAAGCAAAGATTGCATATACTAAGAATGAAATAACTTCAATTGGACTATTAAAGTTGGCATTTGGTGAAACTGTCAAACTCTTAAGTCCTGTAATTTCTTCAGCTAGAACCCCATGGTGTGCAATTAACACGATGATACTAAATAAACTAAACAAGATTGAGATTGCAAATGCAAATACACCACCAATAGATGCCACCTTAGCAATCTTATCAACTCCGTGTACTGCAATAAATGTTACTAATAAAATAAACATAATCCCTAAAATTCCAACTACTTGTGTTGAAGATAATCCTGCAAAACTCCAGTATTGCGTTTCATCTTTTCCAAAAATCATAGTTGAAACAGATACAATGAAAAATTGAGTAGATGATACTAACCAAACCATCCATGATGCTAACCAAATAAAAGTTCCAATGAAAGCAACTTTTTCATTAGTCGACCCCTTCAACCATGAATAGATTCCTCCACTTGCTGCTTTAAATGAAGCACCATATTCTGCAAACATTAATGCAGCTGGTAAAAAGAATGCTAGTGCAGCAATTACATACCAAATTACACTAGAATACCCCATTTGATAAAAGGCTGTAATTGAGTTACTAAATCCAAAAATTGACGAGAAGATCATCAATACTAAGCTACCATACATAATCTTCTTGCTTTGATCTTGCTGACCGTCCATAATAATCATTCCCCTTCTGTAAAATTATTTACATTATAACACTATTTTAATTTATTTCTAATTATTTTTTTATTTTTAATTATTTAAATGTAGCGTAGTATGATTTAACTCATTTATTAATCGAATTACAAAATCCTATGTAATCAAGGGATTAAAGCAAAAAAATAAGTCTATGAGATAAATCATAGACTTACTAAATTCGATCATAAAATTATTAATTTACCCAGATTTTTTGCGTAAATTAAAGTTTTTTAATGATACAAATAATATTATTTAACTTTTGCTAAGAAGTACTTCTTCTTTCCACGACGAACAACAACATACTTACCATCAAATGCACTTGTTGGATCTAATTCGTAATCAAGATCTTGGATCCGATCTCCATTAATCCGAATTGCACCATTCTTAACATCTTCACGTGCTTGACGTCTTGATGGTTCAATACCATTATCTACCAACCAGATTACTAAGTTTTGTTTTTCGCGTGAAACTTCAACAGAAGGCATTTTACTAAATGCTTGTTCTACTTGGCTAGCTGTAAGTTCTTTAATTTCTCCACTAAAGAGAATTTGTGAAATCTTTTCAGCTTCTTCCATAGCTTCTTTACCATGTACAAATTCTGTAACGGCACGTGCCAATGCACGTTGAGCTTCACGTTTTTCTGGTTGTGTTTCCACTTTTTCAGCTAATTCATTAATTTCATCATGACTTAAGAATGTAAAGTATTTCAAATATTTTACTACATCACGATCATCTTGGTTTAACCAGAATTGGTAGAATTCATATGGTGATGTCTTTTCTGCATCTAACCAAACTGCTCCACCAGCTGTCTTACCAAATTTAGTTCCATCAGCTTTTAACATCAATGGAATTGTTAAACCAAAGACTTTAGCATCTTGACCTTCTTTTTTATGGATCAAATCAATTCCTGCAGTAATGTTACCCCATTGATCAGCACCACCAACTTGTAATTGAACATCATGTTTTTGATACAAGTTCAAGAAGTCCACTGATTGTAAAATTTGATATGTGAATTCAGTAAATGAAATCCCGTTTTCTAAACGACTAGCAACTACATCTTTTTTGATCATTGTATTGATACTAAATTCCTTACCATAATCACGTAAGAAATCTAATAAATTAATCTTTGAAAGCCAGTCATAGTTATTTACAAATGAAATATGACCGCTACCACCAAATAAACGTGTTACTTGTTCTGTTAAAGCTTTTACATTATGTTCAACTTGTTCCATTGTTTGTAATTGACGTTCTGTCTTACGTCCACTTGGATCACCAATTGAACCTGTTCCACCACCAATTAAGATATATGGGTGATAACCGGCCATTTCAAAACGTTTTAACACAATAAATGGAATTAAGTGTCCAATATGTAAACTGTCTCCTGTAGGATCTGTTCCACAGTAAAGTGAAATCTTCTTATCTTTTAGAACTTCACGTAAACCTTCTTCATCGGTTTCTTGGTTAATCGCACCGCGCCATTTTAAATCTTCTAAAATGTCCATTTCATAACCTCCTGGTAATTTCTTAACTTGGAAATAAAAAATCGCCCCAGTAGTATTCAATACATACTGGGACGATTAACTCGTGGTACCACCCAACTTTGCTACAAAGCCTCTCGTTAGATAACGCTAACGTCGCTCGCATCACTTCAATGAAAGTGTAATTCGAATCTTAATCACGGGTTAGCTTCCAGCAACCGCTAACTTTCTGAACCGTTGGATGAGACCTACTAAATTTCCGATGCTAAATATTCTTCTTTATTAAACCACGATTTCATGTATTGGTCAATCTAAAATCAAATATGTTAAAATTTACATATAGACATTTAAGGGGGCTACTATTATGGCTGTAAATATTTATGACGCAGTAAACGAAGTTGCAAAGGAATTGCCACAAACAGAAGAATTTATGGGTGTTCAAAATGCTTTCGCCGCATTAAAAAATGATGCAGTAGCATTTGATTTATACGAACAATTCACAGGACTTCAAACAAAATTACAATCATCACAAGCAGCTGGTCAACAACCTGCAGAAGATGACATGAAACAATTACAAGAATTGGCACAAAAGATGAGCAACATGGATGCTATCACAAACTTAATGAAAGCAGAACAAACTTTAAACCAATTATTAAACGATATTAACTCAATCATCTTAAAACCAATCAATGGCATTTACGAAAACAAATAATTAATGCTAAATAAAAAAGTATCCAATTATGGATACTTTTTTTATTTATACATTAAGTATTTAACTGAATATTGTTTACCAACCGTTAAATCATACTGAATCAACTTATAATCATGCCACAATTCTTTTTGCTTTGCAGTTAGATCACTATTTGTAATAATTTTTCCATCTTGATTTACCATAACAGGTTCAGAATTTTCATCATCATTTAAAACAAATGGTATTGCTGTTGCAGGTAATTCTTGATATACATGTGTTAATAGAGCAAGGAATGGTGTTACTTTACTATTCGTTTGTTCTGCTACCATTGCTGAAAACTCATTTGGAGAAACATAGTTAGTATATGTCGTTAATCGTTTTGCTCCTAAATGTTCTTGAGCATACTTATTAGAATAAATGAAATAATCTGTTTCATGTAATTCTAAGCCATATTTTCCCATATCTGATGATAAAAAGTTATATATTCCAGGAAGATGATCACCATAAAATACCCAAGTTACAGGCTTTTCAATTTTATCTAGCTCTTTCATGAATTTTTGTGCAGCTTCATCAGTATAATTTAATCCACAAGCATAATTATTTAAATTTATTTGTGTAGCTGAATCAAATATTGAGCCTGATGCATTAAACTTATCTGCATTTTTATATACATTTTTATTATATGGCGAATGGTTTTGCATAGTAACCAAATTAATAAATAAGCCACTCTTATTCGAGTTATTAATTTGTTTCAATGCATTGTCATATGCAGTTTCATCTGATAAATATTTACTATTTTCATTTTTCTTTTGATTTATTATCTTATACTCACTACCAAGGAAGTAATATCTATCAATACCTAACTTCTTATATACAGTTTTACGGTTATAAAAAGTTCCTTTATATGGGTGAATTGCAACTGCTTCAGGAAACTGTTGAACAATTGAAGGAACTGTTTTCATTTTTCCAACTAATTGAGTATATGGAACTTGTAATGTTGAAGTAAAATTACATGTAGCTAAACCAGTTAAAGTCATAAATTCAATATTAGCGGTTCCTCCACCATAGTTTGAACTTAACATTATTCCTGAGGTATTATCTTTCTTAATTTTTTGAATATTAGGAATTGGATTATTCTTCAATTTAACTCCCGTTAAACGTGATGGATCTGCAAAACTTTCACTTAAATTAAAAATAACAATTTGATCTTTTAATTGATTAGTTCTTTCTTTATTAATTTCTTGTGCTTCTTTTTTATACTTTTCGCACAATTTTTTTATTTTTGCTTCAGAATAGCCTTGTGGCTTATCCATAACCTTTATATCAATATTATTAATAAATTGTAATGTTGGGCTCCGCCCCATTGATTAAAGAAGTTTGTAGCATCTCCAATATTCCAAGCCACTGTATAAAGTGGTGACTCTTTATGATTCAATTGATTTGCACCACATGAGATGATTGGTATTACTAAAAGCCAAAAAATTCGTTTAGGCCAACTTCCACGTCCAATTGGTTTTTTCTTTTCAAGTAACAGAATAAGGATAATCGCGACTACAATCATTGCTATTGCTATGATTGTAACGCTGCCATCCACCATCGATAACAATTCTTTCCAATTTTTTAACATTGAAAGATCTGAAGGTAAAACTGTTTCACTTCTACTTTGTACTTTTAAAACATTAGCAATAATCCAGCCAACAAAAAATACCCCACTACTAATAGATGCAAGCCAGAAGCGATTTGTTAAGGCCCAAATAAATTTAAACAACATTAATATTAGCAACATATTAATAATTACAAATAGTTGACGAGTACCCAAAATATATGCAAATACATTATAATCCTCACTTACATTTGGTTTAACTCGAAAATTATCAGTAACTGCTAAAAATGAACAGAATGATAAAAGATATGCAATTGCTAATCCGAATAAATAAATAGCATGTTGTTTAATCCATTTCTTAACCGCTAAAACCTTTGGATTCCACCATGTATTAAAATTAACCAAATCGCAACCGTCCCAAATAGAATTAATTTTTTTATCTAAATGAAACAAGCGTGTAACTACTAAAATTACTAATGTACCTAACAAACAAAAAGCAGCAAAAATTAAAACTTGCTTTGAAACCATTTTTACAACAGTAAAAGGCATGCTTTGAAATTTTTGATTTAATTGAGTGATATTTTGACTTAAATAACCCGTGTAATTGCCACAAATCATCACAAGTGCCCAATAAAAGATAATTGAATTTTTTATCGCTGGTAACTTAATCTTGCTAAATAAATTAATTAAAACCATTGCAGTCAAAATTTGCAACCCACAGCTTGAATTTGTAAATCTTGCAGCTGTTGATAAATCTCTGTGTTGAGCAAATGAAAATGCTGGCATCAGAGCAATTAATATTTCATTTAAAATCACAATTAAAACTTGTATGATAACTGCTTTACGAGTCTTTAATTTATCAGAATTAAATTTTAACCAAATTCCAAGTGCAAACATAATAAAACCGTAAAAAACAAAATTAACGTCTGTACTTCCCCACAATGCACGGTTAAAAAGTGATGGCGCAATAATTGTAATTCCAATTCCACCTAACACTAATTTTGAATAGCGACAGCTAACATAACGGATAATTGGTAAAAATAAGATTCCGATTAAAATTCCAGTTACAATTGGATATGTTCCACGAATAACAGGAAAAATAGCATTATAAAAATTTTCTAAAGTAAAAATATTATTTAATAATAGTATGCTAATTAAAACTGTAACTCCTGTTAGCCAAACCATTATCCAAGATTTGATAGTTAATGTAATTGAATTTCTATATTTAGCTAACATAAACCCTAAACCAATTACAGCTATATCAATTCCAAGATTACTTACTCCTTGAATTAATTGCCAGATATAATTACTATCTAAATTTGCAAAACGATCTAGATTTACATTTGCATCTGTAAATAAATGCTTAAATACAAGCATCATAGTGCCAATAATAATTAATAATTGTAATCCGCCGTGTTTTTTTCGCTTATCAATTTCTATCAATCCTATGACTCCTTAACCTCAATTTTCTTTCTCTTACTAAACAAAATAAAGCAAGTACTTGATACTAACATCAATAAACAGTACCAACTATATGGCACAATGTCCATGGGTGAAATTCCACCTAATCCTGCAGCCACTAATAGTTGACCACCATATGGAATCAAGCCATTAAAAGCGCATGAAAAAGTAACTAGATCACTTGCAATTCTACGAGGAGCAATCTTAAATTTTTCACCAATGTCTTTCGCTAATGGCCCTGCCGTAATAATTGAAACTGTATTATTAGTTGTGATTATATCTAGTAAACTTACTAACGTAGCGATTGCCATTTCGCCACCTTTAGTTGACTTAATTTTGCTTGTCAGTAAATTAATAATCCAATCAATTCCACCAAGATAATCCATTAATGCAACTAAACCGCCAACCAAAATTGCAATTAAAGCCATATCTTCCATACTCATCATTCCATTATGAACAACAGTCATTGATTTAACCAAAGAAAAATCACCATGGAAAACGCCAATTGCAATCCCAGTTAAAATCCCTAAAGTCAACACTAAAATTACGTTCATACCGGTAAATGACAAAATAATAACTAAAATATATGGTAATAAATTTAAAACATCATATGAATGATTACCGGTTAAGCGTACACCTTGATCAATTGGTTGCAACATTAATAAAATCAAATTAATTATAAGTGCTGGTAAAATCATTATAAAATTTGTTCTAAATTTTTCCATCATTGATACAGCTTGTGTCCGTGTTGCTGCAATTACAGAAGCCGAAATCATTGAAAGATTATCACCAAACATTGCACTTCCAATAACTGTTCCACAAAACATTGCCATATTTCCATGCAATTTAGTAGCTAAAGCCACTCCTATTGGCATTAATGCTGCTACCGTTCCCATTGATGTCCCCATTGCAAAACTAATAATGCATCCAATAATAAATAACCCGGGTAATATTAGTTTTACAGGTAAAATATCTAAGCCTAAATTGGTTACAGCATCAACAGCATGCATTCCCTTCGTAACACCGTAAAAACCACCAGCTAGTAAAAAGACAATTACCATTAATATTAATCCATCATCACCACCACCGACACAATACTTAGTAACTCTTTGAGCAAAAGTTGTACGGTCAAACTCACCTTTTTTGTGCATCATCAACGCTACTGCCGAAGCAATAAAAATGCCAATCATTAATGGCATACTATTAAAATCATGCGTTGTAACACCTGTAATGATATATAGTACTAAGAAAGTTAATAAGGGAACTAATCCCCAAAAACTTCCCTTGTTTTTATTTTGTTCTGTTTTCATAGCCTTTCCTCCAATAATACAAATCATATCATGGACAAAAAAACAAAGCCTGTCAATAGCAATCTTTATTACTATTCCCAGACTTTGTGAAAAGGAAGTATATATTTAGGATATTATTTTAGGACTGTAATTTCATTATTAATTGATTCAAGAGGGACAGAATCAACTAACGTTTACTTATGAATTACTATGCTTTAAATATTAAATTAGATCTATGAATTATTTGTGAATACTCTGATATTATTCTTTTAATTTTTGTTGAAAAAACAATTCAAAGATAATTCATAGCCTATCTTTTATCTGCACTTCCTGCTGATACGTCATATTGTAATTCGTGAATTCCATCTTCCAAAAACATAGCTGCATTAGTATGTTCTTCTGGATTGTATTTTACTTTTGAAGCTTCAACTACGATATCAACTTTGCTTAATTGCGGATCTTCTTGCAATCGTTGCTTGATTCTTGCTTTAACTTCATCACGAATACGGCGTTTCCCATCCATACTAATCGTTGAAAGCATTCCCCATGTTGGTGGAATGTGTGTGATATCATACACAAATTCATGACCTGTTTTATAATCATTCAATATTTCAGAAACTATTTTAATTAGCTTTCGTTGATCTTTCTTAGAAAGAATCCCACTTACTGCATTCCAATACTTAATTCTAAATACAAATAGATACAATGAAAAATCATAATCTTCAGATAAAGTTGAAAAAACATCAAAGTGGTCTCTTAGCATATCAACTGTCCGCAAATTAGTTTCTGTATCAAAAGAACGATTTTCATTTACTTTTTCTTTTAAGCTTTCATTTTCTTTTTGTAAACTTTTGATTTGGTTTGTAAGGAAGTATAAAGTAACACAAACCAATGGAGTCATTATGATCCAGAAAAATGCATTACTATAATAGTTTCCTTTTTCAATAAACTCATACGCACTTTGAATTACTATAAACAGAATAAAAGCAATATACGTTGCCAATGCAGGAATCAGCCCAATAAAGTAAGTCAACATCATTAAGAATAATGTAACCACTGTACAAAGCAAATTAAAGACAACGTTCCTATCAATAAACATAACAAAAACTACAATTAAGCAGATTTCAACAATTACTGCTAATAATGCAAGATCAGTACGCATTGAAGCGAGATATTTCCGTGGTGAATTTTCATTTTCACCATTTTTATTATATTTCGTCATTATTATTTTCCACCTCTCAACTTATTCTTACGCAATAGCAAGAAGATCGTACTTAGCATTAAGACAATAAATAATGCACTGATACCCATTAAAGCTAAAAATCCAGGATTTGATTTAATTCGTTTCATTATTGAAACCTTTTGTACATTATTTATTTTCTTCTTGAAGCGGAATGTATATTGTTGGCCATTATCATTGATAACCGCGCCATCACCCTTCAAGACCTTAGCATGAGCCTGTGTATCAATTTGAGTTGAAGCTAGTTCAACTGTCTTTGGAGTAGCACCTGTAACAACTAAAGTAGCGTTATTTTTATTGTAAGGATTGAATAACAATTGAACTGATCCAATTCGCTTACCATAACTTGATTCAATACTTAGTTTTTCATTTGAAACTAAGCGAGTAAATTTCTTATTAAACTTGAAGAAAAGCTTGTCATTCAATTTCTTAATTAATGGAGTATCTTTAGGTGTTCCCAAGACAATCACATTATGGTTTCTCATTTGTGCATCCGACATTTCGTGTCTGTAGAATGTGATTTCACCAGTATTATTTTCAGCATAATTTCCAATCAAACTAAAGATATTTGATAATGCTTTGTAATAAGTATCATTCATTTTTTCTGGAAGTTGAACTCCAATTTGATTAAATGATTGGTTATTAATGAAACATGATGGATAGTTACTGAATAACAAGTTTTGGTTTTCAGCAGTCTTAATAAACACATCTGAATCATTTTCAATGCCCATGGTGTTTGACTATTATTGCTATTATTATCTTTCAAATTCAAATCAAAAGATACACGGATTGTAAGTGAATTATCTAAATTTGTATCATTTGGAATCTTAATTCTAAAGTGATCCCCATTAGCATTTGCTGATGATAAATGTTTGCTTCCAATTGGCTTATCGTTTACATAAACCGTTACTAAAGAAGTCTTAAAATCAAGGTTATCTGCATAACGGAAGTTTAAGTTTACATAACTACCTTTTGAATTAGTTTGATCATGAGGTAATGAAATAAAGAATACTTGCTCTTGATGTCCTGAGCCAGTTAATTTACTACCATCACTTGTCAATGGGAAGTATCCATTGGTTTGCGTATCAGCTGTAAATGTTTGCGTACTTTGACTAACTGTCTTTGTATCTGTAGTTGTCTGTTGCATCAATTCTTGGTTAGCGATGTAACGTCCGGCATTAACCAATGTATCATTATCTTTAGCTGTAACTAATAAGATTTTTTGCTTGTCATTATTGATAAACTTAATATATGCATTGCCATCAGCCACCTTATCTGCTGAAACTTCCTTCTTATACTTCTCAGGCAAGTTTTTATAATTAGCAATTACAATTTGATACAACCGCTTATTATATTCCTTATTATTCAAACTATTCATTTGAACTTTACTATTTGAAGCATTTACTAAGCGACTAACTCCAGTTAAAGCATATGTTGCTGCTGTAAGTTCCTTATTAGATGCGTTCTTTGGCACTAAAATTACACTTTCATTGTTAGCAACAGTATCTTCACCAATAAAGTGAGTATAGAATGAACTAATTTTGTTTTCTGGTTGGTTAACTGTATATGAGAAGTTAACGTTACTACCATCACAAATTGTCAACCAATTAGCCGGAGTTGACTTAGATTGTTGCGTTTGATCCTTATTTATAATTTGTCCTTCAATCGTCAATACATTAGAAGTTTGTAACAAATTAGTTGGAATCTCAGCAGTTACCGTTTGTTGTTCACCATTCTTAGCTGGTTTGAATGAGTAGAATTTCACTCCATTAACAGTCAATGTAATCGTTGATTCTTGATCATTACTTAACTGTGAAACCATGTATGTTAAATTAAAGGTTGCCTTCTTCACATTCCAATAATCAACTTTTGTAAAGTATGTTGTTGAGCGGACATTCTTACCGCTCAAAGTCGTATTTGTATTTTGAAATGGTTGGGCAAATGTTAATACACTATCTTCAATTGAATTACTTGTCTTAGCTTGATCATCACCTTCTTTTTCAGTATTTGTACTTGAACTTACTGAAGAAGTTTGTGCTGAACTCACTTGTTCATTTGCAGCTTGATCTTGGCTTAGTGTTACCTGATTAGAATCATATTCTTGATTAGTCATTCCGCTTGGAGCTGCCTGTGCCACAATAGGGAAGCTAATAACGGCTAGACATCCAGCAATCAGTGTCTTTGTTAGTTTCTTCATTATTGAATCCTCTCTAAATAACTTAATTTTTAACTCTTCTACTTATATCGTTGGGTTTTGTACCATTTCGTAGATGATTCCAAGTGAAAAACACTTTCCTTGATGTATAAATACATTCCTTTTAATGCAACAATCAACCACATTTGTGTGTAAATAATATACATCGCGATAATGACCAGGATATTTCCCCATTTCATCTCGCCTTTCTCAGTTGTAATCGAAACAAAAACACTGAGAACATATAAAATAACAGCCAGTAGCCATAATGAATTACTGAAGCCCGGAACCGTAACGTGTACATATCCGGAAACCGACATCACGAAAACAATATCTGACATCAACAATGCAGTTAACAATAAGAAATATGTTGAAAGGAAATAGAAAATATCGAAACGAATACGTTTTGCTGTAGGATCAAATAATAATTTGACATTTTTAACAATCACATAGATATTTCCTTTAACCCAACGCGTTCGCTGACGAAACCAAACATCAACAGTTTGCGGTTCTTGTTCCCAAGTAACTGCAGCCGGCTGAAACTTAATACGGTAACCCATCTTATAAATTCGGAAACTAATTTCAGTATCTTCCGCTAAGGCTTTTTCGTCCCAGCCGCCAATTGCTTCAATGATACTTCGTCTCACCACAAAATTAGTTCCTGGAATCGTACAAAGCTTGAACATTTGGCTTCGTCCCGCCTGAGCCATCCATTGGAATGATAAAGTTTCAACATTGATAAAACGTGTTAATAAATTAACATCTTTATTTCTAGTTCTGAACTTACCAATTACAGTACCATACTCATCATTTTGTTGCAATTCTGCAACTAAATAGCGCAATGCATTAGGTTCAGGAGTATTATCAGCATCATAAATTGCGATTACATCACCAATTGCCGACTTAAATCCAATATTTAAAGCATTGGACTTACCTTTACCACCAGTAATATTATCTGTGTTAATCACTTTAAAATTCCGCGTTGGATTTTTCCGTTGTAAAGCTGCCAGCAAATCAGCACTATCATCATCACTGTTATCGTTAATTACGATAACTTCATAACGATCGTGTGGATAATTAAAATTCAACAATGCCTGTACCGTTTTCACAATTACAATTCCCTCATTGTGAGCTGGCACCATAATCGAAACAAACGGCGCATCTTGATCATTTAATTCTGGCAATGGTTTACTTGCCCATTTTAAATAATAAATATAACCAGCAACGACTAAAGCAATGGAAACTAATAGTAACGTCCAAATGACTGTTGTTGAAAAAATTACCATTGCATCCCACATATTACTCAATCTCGATTTTCCTTTCTATTATTTTTTTGAATCATGATTCTTAAACATTCGAAGGTATAATTTACGACCTTTCAATAATAGAACCACTAAAACAGCTAATGTAATCAAAATAATTACCGTCAACACATCATTGACCTTATCAACAATATTCCTTGATGTTGACGCCTTTGATTGTTTTGTATTATTAGTTTTTACATTTGTTTGTTTTTGAAGTGCATCGAAATTAATACTATCAACTGGCACATCATTCAGAGTAATCGTTCCGTTAGCTCCACGTAAATTCTGTGTCTGCGTTGAAATTCCAGTATTAAATCGATATAGATACTGATCCGTTGGTGGAAATGGATCATTTCTTATTTCTTTAAATAGCTTTTCATTTTGTTTTACAGTTTTAGGAAATTGATAGCTTATAACCGTTGGTACTGGGAATGTAAAAGCTGTATATTTCCCACCATTCTTATTCCAGTGAACATTCGCTAAAGCATCATTTGAAACATTGAAAAATGTTGTTTTAAATGCTTGAGTTGTGTTTGTCCTTGTATGAAAATGAGGTGAATTTGTCATTCCAGTAAATAAAACTGCATCCCCAAAATCAAGAGCATTCATTTGATAATACTTATCAAAGTTCCAGTAAGTTGGTGCACTAATTCCTAAAGGAAAAATTTGATTCTCTATTGAAGTGCTAACTTCTTGTGTCATCATTTCTTCTAAAGTATCATTATTACCTGAATCAGATGCATTAAGTGCTGGAACATTTAAATATAAAATTGCATGATTGTTATTAGTCATGATTTTCAAAAACTTCAAGTATGCCTTAAAAGTTTTTGTATCTGTATTATCAGTTGTTGAAGTAGTTGTAATAATTACATTATTTTCTAGATCCTCAAGTTCTCTTACAAATTTATCAGCTACTGTAAAAGAACTTAATGGCGTGAAGTTGTCGATAGCAACATATGGAGTATAACTATCTTTTACCCCTAACCACTTAGCAATTAATTGCATTGAAGATAACAATGTTGCCCCTTCACTTGAAAACAATGGAATATATGCATTTTGATCTTTAACAATCCCAAATGGATAACTTTGTTGATCTCCAGTTTTTGAAACTAAATTTGAAACAACCGTTTCCCCATCTTGTGCCTTCAATAATAGTTGGATTTTATTTTGAAAACTTAGCTGTTCTTCATATAATCCATCACTATCTGTTAAAGTAATGACTGTTCATTTAAAGTTACCCATTGCCCTGGAATTTCTTGCTGTTCACTTTTAGTTAAATTACTACCAACATGTAATTTCTTTCCCTTAAAATTCTGCCGGTCTTTTTCAAACGCAGCATTTTCAAAATCCATGCTTGGCCAATTAATCATCGTGACTACAGCTTCGTATTTCCCTTTTTCCAATTGTCCTGCTTGATAGTCATTCATAGAAACTAAGGTAACTTGTCGTCCCATACTCATTAGGATTCTTACTAATGTATCGACGTCCTTTTCTTTATTCTCACGAGCATTACAGCTATCGTACACTAATAAGACTTTAGGAGCATCTTGAACAGCAGTACTTGCCATACTTGTTTTCTCACTCGAAAAAGCAAAAAGACCAATGAAAACAGTCAAAACTACCAATAATTTATTCTTCATTTTCATTGTTTCCTTTCATCTTAGTTAGCAATACCGTTTCTTTATTTATCCAAATATTATGGTGAATACTATCTGATAAAACTAGCAAGACCAAAATATCCAAAATTACAGAAGTCATCATTAACTGACGCGTAATACTTGTTTCACCTGAAACGATAATCGGTGCAAAGAATGACAAGAACATTATCATCAAAAGTCCAATATTCATGAACCAAATTGAAAGGTACAATTTTGACCCCATTTGCAATCCACGCACCATCGAAACTGAATATAATGAAATAACTAAAATTGCAAACAATCCATAGAAACCAATTTTCTTAGGCAAAATCAAACCTTTTATTCCAGCTGCCCATTGGAAGAAAACTTTATTTTCATCAGATTGCTTTACCGCATTTTTCTCAAATGCACTTACATCCTCTCGGGTACTATTTTTACTTTCAAGTCCCATCTGTAAGAGATTCAACGTAACCGTTGGATGTTTTATATAGTACAGAATCAATTTTCCGTAACTTAATTCATCAATGAATCCCTGTTGAATAGTTGATGAATCTGAAGAAACAATCGCATACGGTTCAGAATAAAATGTTCCTCGTAACATTTCATTTTGAGGATCAACTTGAATCTTAGCCAAATCTTTTCCGGGTTCTTTTGAAGCAGGCATTGCCCCTAATGTCATACTTTGATAAATATTTTCATTGTATCCAGGATTAGAATACAAACTTCCCATATATACACTTAATGGAATAAGCGAACTAACTAAAATAATTGCTGATAATTTCCACTTGCGTCCTTTAATAAAGACAATTCCTCCAATTAAACAGAAACAAAATGCCCCTAAAAGAAATGCAATTTGACGGGAAACAAACATTAGTAAGAACACAACAAAAACTTGGCCACCATAAAATTTCATGATTTTTTGCGGATCACTCTGTTGAAAGGCACGTAATCCAAAAGCCACAAAATAAATCACCATAATATAATCAAGTGGTTCAATATAAAATGAATTAAAATAAATCGTATATGTTGTATCACTTAATAAGAAAACCCCTACTAATACAATCATGTAAGCTTTAAATCCGCGTAATCTAAAAGTAAGTCCCTTAAATAGTTGTCTTACACCAATTAAAAATAAAACAACATAAATTGCACTTAAAAAGCGAATATCAAAAATTTGTGTACTATAAAATATTTTGTTCAACAAAATAGCTGCTTGAATTAAAATATTTTGCAGAGATAAATAAACATCCGTATCCGGATTATAATATTGCAAAATAGGAAATTTAGGCACAAAATATTTAAAATAATCCGCATTATTTGTATATTCACGTAATCCATTAGCACGCAAAATCAAATTATAACTTCCATCATCTACTGCACCGTTAATCGGTGGAATAAACAATAAAATCGACAAAATGATTCCCAATAAAATAATTCCTAACCGAATAGGAGGAAACCATTTTTCAAACGGTCCTTTAAGCTCTTGAATCCTTTCTTTGATTTTTACAAACATTCTTTATTTCCTCTTCTATAGATTTTTACTAACCACTTACCTTTATAAATTAATAATCATAAGCTAACAATGCCATTAAGTTGTTATACGAATAAACTTCTAATGTATTCTGATTTCCAATTCCACCATAAATTAAACTTTGTGGATTGTTAATTTGGTAATTACCAACGATTTTAATTGCTTGTTGATATAACTGATCATCACCAATTTCTTTACCAATCATTGCCGCAATCGCATAACTCGCTGCCGATTGACTTTTATCAACTGGTTCGCCTTTTAAGTTATAAGAGTTATATAGTGTTCCAGTTGTTACCGCCGTCTTAATAAATTGAATACTTTCTTCCTTAGCTTGGCCAATTTCACTTAAATAAAGCACTGATAAGAGTGATTCAATAATATTAATTTGTTTATTATCTTCATATTTTCCAGTATTGTAATTATATTTTGTATGATATAGAGGCAATTGATTTGAGATATAACCATTCTTCAAAATACGATATTGGAATTCTAAATCCTTAACTGGAAGATTAGCCACTTTATAGATATATCCCATTTCTTTAATATTTAGATAATAAAGTGAAATCTCATGTGCTGGTTTCTTTGACTCAACATCATAAAAGTCAACTAACATTCCATCTTGGATTGATTGTTTTTTAAATGTAGAAACCAATTTTTGAATTTCTTTTTCATATTTAGGATCTTTAAATCGTTGTTTAGCTTCAATCAAAGAACAAATAATACGCATATCATCAATTGAAGCATTTACTGATGATTTAGTACCATCAGCATTGATTCGATATGTAAATTGCCCTTTAGCATAAAATTGCTTTTTCGTTTGACGATAAAAATCATCAAATTGCTCCTGTGTACCACTTAAAGCCAAATGACGTAACCACAACCCTGAAGATTCACTTAAACGGTCATGTCCTGTTGCCAATTCTGTTTTATTTTGATTTTTATGTGCTTTATAGTTAGTAATGAAACTCCCCTTAATCAACATATGCTTTTCAAGAAAATCCTGTAACTTCTCTTTATCTTCTTTTTCAACTAAAGAAAGCTCATTTGATGTGATCTTAAATGAGCTTGAATTCGTAGTATATGCTTTTTTAACTGGAGAACTTATTTTTGAAACATTATGATTTACGTGGATTGTTTCTTCATTTTTATCCTTAAAAATATAAATACCTGCCAATCCAATCGCAATTAAACTAACTATTAACAAAATAACTTTAGTTTTCTTTTTCATAATCTCTCCAATATTTCTATATTAATAAAATCCCAGTAACTTTTATTTTTGCCACCACTCAATATATCAAAAATGCCCATAAAATAAAGTGTTTCAAGCAATAGTTTAATAAATCCTTTAATTATTAAAGAAAAATTATAAATAGTAAAATATAAGCACTAGTCTGCAATCAATTTGCAAAAGCTAGTGCTTAAAATCAAAAATATTCAATTATTAGTTATGATCTAACAACATTTTTACCGTGCTTTTTATGTGGATGATTAAACGAATCCATCATTTCATCTTTCAAAGCAGCATAGATTGGACGACCACCAAGCCAGTCATTAATTACATATGCAATCAAAGTTACAATCAATAATGGCATCATATGTTTAATACTACCGACCATTTCTGAAATTAACACAACAGCCGTAAATGGGGCTTTTTCAATTGCTCCAAAGTAAGCAGCCATAGCATAGATAACAATATTTAAGAAATAACCTTCCTTCAAAAATCCCATACGAATCATGATACTTGCATATAAGGCTCCACTTGTTGCCCCTAAAACTAAGATAGGCATGAAAATTCCACCTGGAGTTGAAGCTCCGTAAGAAATCATTGAGAATACAAAGCGAATAACCAGCAACAAGAAAACAAAACCAACCGCTGGTAAATGTCCGGTTATATAATCAATAAAATGATTACTTGTTAAATCTAAAATAAAATCATGACTTCCTCCTAGGATTTTGGCATAAAATAACCCAATTGGAATAACCAATAATAAAGGTACGATACTATGCCATGCTTGAGGAATAAATTTCAATTTACCATACCATCTAGGCAAACTTAAAATAACAACTTGATACAAATATCCAAAAAATCCTAAAATAATTCCTAAAATAATTAATTGCCAGTAATCTTTAACTGGAACACTATAATCATAAATAAAATGCAAACTTGGAGTAAGTCCAAAGAATAAAATTGTTACTAAGTCAGATGCAACTGCAGCTGCTAATGCTGAAAGCCAAACAACCGATGTCGCAAAACCTAATGTAATTTCTTCTACTAGGAACAATGCACCAGCAAGAGGTGCACTAAAAGCAGCAGATAAACCAGCTGCAATTCCGCAGGCCAACATGATATTCCGCTCTTTATCACCGCCATGGAATAATTCTTCAGAAAATCCTTGACCAATACATGCTCCCATTTGAATACAAGGACCTTCTCTACCAAGAAATAACCCGGGACAAATCGCAAGTAATCCACCTACAAATTTGCGCCAAAGTGCAGGCCACCATTTCATCTCAATTTCATTATCCATTACCGCCTCAATTTGAGGAACACCCGATCCCTTTACATAAAATAATTGAGAACGAATTACAAATCCTAAGATGATACATAGAATAATTGTTGCTAAAACATACCAAACAATAACATGAGGATGATCTGCCATATAAGGATAAATAAAATATAATCCCTTCATTGTCTTATCAATGATTAACCGAAACACACTGACAACTAACCCAGTGACCAAACCTACTAAAATCCCCTTAAAGACATATAGAATATGATCACTTGTAAATGGTTTATGTAAAATGTCAGAAACTTTTACTTGATGCATAAAATTACGTCCTTTACTTTTTATCACTCTTTTATTTTAGATTAATAGTTCAAATAATTAAAATAATAGCCCTTCGAAAAATAAATTAATTTAACTGTATATAAATGTTTCACGTGAAATAAAAAAGTTCAGTGATTTAATCACTGAACTTTTTATATCATGAGTATTCTAAATACCATGAATTCTTTCTAAAAATGCTTGTGTTCTTTCATGTTTTGGATGTTCAAAGACTTCTTCCGGTGTTCCTTCTTCAACGATGTAACCATCAGCCATGAAGACCACTTTATCAGCAACTTCCTTGGCAAAGCCCATTTCGTGAGTTACGACCACCATTGTCATTCCGTTTTTAGCAAGCTTCTTCATTACTTCCAATACATCGTCAACCATTTCTGGATCAAGTGCTGAAGTTGGTTCATCAAATAGCATGATATCAGGGTTCATTGCTAAAGCACGTGCAATTGCAATTCTTTGTTTTTGTCCCCCTGATAATGATTGTGGATAAGCATTGAATTTATCTTCCAAATCTACCATTTTAAGTAATTCACGTGCTTGTTTTTGAGCTTCCACATCTGATTTATTCTTTAATTCCTTTGGAGCCAACATAATGTTTTCCCCAATCGTTAAGTTATTAAATAAATTAAAGTGTTGGAAAACCATTCCGATATTTTCACGAGCCTTATCAATATCAATTTTAGGATCAGCCATATTAATGCCATCCACAATGATATTTCCTGAACTTGGTGTTTCTAAACGATTCAAGCATCGTAATAAAGTACTTTTACCTGAACCAGAAGGACCAATCATTACAACCACTTGACCATCTTCAACTGTAAAATTAATATCTTTTAAAACTTGGTTCTTAGCAAAGTTTTTAGCTACATTTTGGACTTCGATTTTTGTATTTGTCATTAGATATCTAACCTCCGTTCGATCCACTTAGAAAGTAAGGTGAAAATCGTAATTAGAATGAGGTACATTACCGCTACGATCAACCAAATCTTAAATCCTTCTAAGTTACGTGCAATGATGATCTTACCTGTTTGTGTTAATTCGACAATTCCGATAACTGATAAAATCGAAGTATCCTTCAAAGTAATAATAAATTGATTAATAAATGAAGGAACCATAAGTTTTAACCCTTGTGGTAAAACAACTTTTCGCATTGCTTTTCCAAAAGGTAATCCTAAACTTCGTGCGGCTTCCATTTGTCCAACATCTACGGATTCAATTCCACCTTTTACAAAGGCTGCGATATATGCCCCTTCGTTTAAGGTTAACGTAATAATCCCGGCAACAAAGGCAGGAATTTTATTACCTGTTAAACTTGGAATCCCATTGTAAATAAACAAAGCAAGAACTAGTAATGGCAATCCTCTAAAGATATAGATGATCACTGTTGAAATTCCATTGAAAAACTTGTTTGGAATAACACCAAGTAAACCAACTAAAATTCCAAAAATAGTAGCACAGAAAATTGAAACAATTGTTAATTTCATTGTTTCACCTAAACCACTTAATAAGGCACCTTTATTTTGCTTGATTAAGCCCCAAATTGTTCTTGATTCCTGTGCATTACTTGAACTCTTACTCTTAGTGTAACGGTCAATAATCTTTTGATATTCACCATTTTTCTTTAGTTTTTCAAGTCCTGCATTAAATTTAGCAAGTAATTCTTGGTTAGTACCCTTCTTGACTGCAAATCCTAATTTACCAGTAGCTGCTGGTTTCGTTACAATTTTGAAGTTCAATCCATTTTTAATACCATATTTCAAAACAACGTTATCATCAAAACAGGCTACTGAGTTACCAGTTTTAACATCATTATATACATTGTCTGAGTCATCAAATGTTACTGTTTGAAAACCATATTTATCTTTAATTGAGTTAGCGTAGTTGGCTCCAGATGTCCCTGTCTTAACAGCGACTTTCTTCCCCTTTAATTGTTTCAAGCTGTCAATCTTGCTGTTTTTGGGAACAGCCATCACAATTCCTGATGAATAATATGGATTTGAGAAATCAAATTTTGCTTTTCGTTCATCAGTAATTGTCATTCCTGCCATCATACCATTTACTTGGCCGGCACTAACAGCTTGAACTGCCGCATTAAATCCGACTGGCTTAAAGACAACTTTAAATCCTTCTTCTTTCGCAATTGCTTTCATTAAATCAATATCGATCCCTACATATTGATTTTTATCATTTGTAAATACAAATGGTGGGAAAGTAACATCAGTTGCAATAGTATATGTTTTTTCATCGGCCGCATGTACAACTGAGTCACTATGTAATGCGTTTATACACAATGTCATTCCAATGACCGTTAAGAATAACATTAGTGTTTTCTTAATTTTTTTCATCAATACTAGTTCCTCTCTAACCTGAATTAAATTAACATTAAAATATAATTAAATTATACCATATAAAATTTATTATATTGTTATTTTTTATGAAACAATAACTTTACACTATAAATTTTTAGTTTAATTTTTTTAATAATATTATTAATTCACATTTATTGCATATTACAACTTTAATAAAAAATATAATAAACTCTCGTTTTTTTCTAAATTTTGACCACTATTGCATAATTCAACGTAAATTTTATTCTCTTAATCAAAATATTTTTGTAAAGATAACAAGATCTTTGCGTTTAAATGTCAGATGTTTTATTAATTAAGTGAAAGCAGGTGAATCCTTTATTTATGGGACATCTGCCTATCAATTACAATCAGGGAGGTGAAAGTAATGGCGAAAACAAATACTGATTCAAAAAGTAGTTTGAAATCACCCAAACCACAAAAGTATTTTATGTCTACCATTGCTTTAACAATGTTAAATGTTGTGATGATTGCCGGCTTAGGAAATGATCCGCAACAAGCTTTCTATGGGCTTTCATCAGTTACATACTTTATTATTGGTTTTATTCTATTCTTTATTCCAACTGCACTTGTTTCAGCTGAATTAGCAAGTGGTTGGCCTCAACGTGGGGGAATTTTTCGTTGGGTCGGTGAAGGTGTTGGTAAAGGATGGGCATTTACTTGTTTAATTATTTTATGGTTCCAATCAACCTTTAATTTAGGCGCTGGAATGCCTAACTTTGCCGCTACCGTAATGTTTTTCACACCACATTATCATAAAGCAATTCAGTTTTTGGAACATCCACAACATGAAATTTTAATCATGTGTGGTTTTATTGCATTATTCTGGTTTGTAACTTGGTTAGCAGCACGAGGAACTAAAACTTTTTCTAATATCGCCAAGTATGGTGTTATTGTCGGTACTTTCATTCCACTTGCAATTATGATCATTTTAACTATCGTATGGCTATGCCAAGGTCATAAACCTGCAATGCCAGTTGGAGCTAAATATTTGATTCCACAATGGAACGGTATGGGCACACTCGCATTAGTTGCCGGCGTCCTCTTTAGTTGGGCCGGAATTGATATGAATGCTGCACACATCAAAGAATTAAGACATCCAGAAAAACAGTATCCTATTTCAATTTTCTTTGCTGGAATTGCCGCTTTAGCAATTTTCATCATTGGAACATTGATTATTGCAACAATCATTCCTGCAAGTAAAATCAACATTTTAGATGCACTTTTTGTTACTTTCCATGAATTAGGTTCAATTATTAATTGCCCATGGTTATACATGCTATTTATTTATGCTAACTTCTTAGTAATGATTGCAATGTGGATCACTAATCTCGCCGGCCCTTCATTCATGTTAGGTCAAGCTGGTCAAAGTGGTCTATTACCAAAATGGTTACAAAACTACAATAAACATGGCATGCCTTCAAGAATGATGTACTTCCAAGCAATATGTGTTACAGTGATTGCATTTATGGTTAAGTTACTACCTAATGTAGAAGGATTCTTTATCATGATCACTCAAACAATCACGATTTTATATTTGTTGTATTACATCATCATGTTCGTGGCCTTTATTAGGTTGCGTTATACACAAGCCAATCGGCCACGGTCATTCAAAGTTCCTGGTGGTAAATTTGGTGCTTGGCTAATTACCATTGTCGGGATTGCATCTTCCGTCTTTGGAATTATGCTTGCATTTTATCCACCTGCACAAGTTAAAGAAGAAGTTGGTTCTGGAACAGTCTATGATGTAACAATCGCTTGCTTAGTTGGTGTTGTTTTATTGGTTGCTTTAGGTCTATATCAATTATCTAAACATCATAATAAGACTCATAATAATGATTGGGTCAACGACCAAAATAAATTTGCTCCATACACATGGGAAATTGAAGGCTTGAAGAAGCCACAAAAAGTTGAATCCAATGTACCAACAGACATTATGTCAAAAGGTCAAAATCCAATGGGAGTTCCAATTAAATATCATTTTGATCCAAATAAAAAAGTTGATCTTCCAAAAGATTGGGCACAACCAACCGCAGATATTTCACAATATGCTAAAGAAATGCGTGCAGAAACTAAAGATAAATAAAATAAAAGACCTTCAATTGAAGGTCTTTTATTTTTACCAAATTTGAACTCGTTTACTTGGATCTAACCACATGCCGTCTCCTTCATGAACATCAAAAGTCTCATAGAAATCTTCGAAGTTTTGAGGTTCAACATTTCCTCGAAGTTCTTCAGGAGCATGGACATCAGTAGCTAATAACATTTTCTTATATGCCGTACTTGCTTTCATTCTCCAAACTGTAACCCAGTTAGTAAAGAATTCCTTGAGATCAGCATCTGAATATTGTTTCAATGCTTCTAATGAACAACTCATTCCACCATTATCTGCAATATTTTCAGAAACTACTAATTTTCCATTAACTTTACCACCAGCAAATGGAATGCCATCGAATTCATCAATCATCTTTTGAGTTAACTTAGCAAAGTGAGCAGCATCATCCTTTGTCCACCAGTTAACCATATTTCCATATTCATCAAAATGAGCACCATTGTTATCAAATGCATGTGAAATTTCATGTCCCATTACACAGCCAATCCCACCAAAGTTTTTACTATGAGATTGATTTAGACTGTAAAATGGTTTCTCTAAAATAGCTGCAGGGAATGTAATATCATTTCTTGATGGATCATAACAAGCATTAACTAATTGAGATGGCATATCCCATTCTGTTCGATCCACTGGCTTATGGAATTGTTCAAAATTATCTTTCAAACAAACTTTTTGGATATTTACATAATTTCCAAGTAAAGTTCCGCCTTCTTCAGCTGTAGTCACATGCAATTTTTGATAAACTGGTTTAATTTTTTCAGGAAAGCCTACCTTAATTGCTATTTTATCTAATTTAAAGATGGCTTTTGCACGTGTTTTATCACCTAACCAGTCGTTGTTTTGTAATCGATGCTTATAAATACCGATCATTTCTTTAATCATTTCTGTTGCATCTTTTTTGGCATCTTCACCAAAATATTTCCGACCATAGTAATCGCCCACAACATATTTAAATGTGTCATCAATTACACTGTAAGCAAATTTTGGTTGTGTTAATGACCCTTTAGTCCCTGCTACTGCTCGATGAAACATATCAGCAGTTTGACGAATACTTTCTTTTAAGTAAGGTGCTAATTTATTAATAGTCTTAGTTAACATCCAACTCTTCAAATTCTTGAAAGTTGTATCATTAACAATTTCATCAAAAGCTTCAAAATATTGAGGTTGAGTTACAATAACTTTTCCCGGGTGATCTTCAACCAATTTAGTAATCATCACATCTAATTCAAAGCTATGACTATAATCACGGATTTCTTGTAATGTTTTTGGATTATATTGTTTAGGATAATCCGCTAATTCTTCAGAAGTTAATACATGTGGAACAAGTGAGCGATCAAACTCCATTGCTTCCTTTACAATTTGTGCAGCGTCCGCACTTTCAAATCCAACTAATTCTAATAATTGTTGTGACATATCTGCCCATGTTTTTAGTAACTTAGGCGTATCTTTTCTTGATTTATCATAGTAAGTTTTGTCAGGTAAAATTAAATCTGGACCGTACATGAATACTGTATTCTTAGATGTATCTTTCCAATCTGGCTCAACATCGATTTTAAATGGTAATGGTAAATCATTTAAAACCCAGTTGTGCAATTGTTTGCTAAGATCATTTAGCATTTTTAAACGTTGAATAGGTTGAATTACCGGAATTAATGGTTTAACTCCTTGATCTTCACGTCCCGCAAAGTCAATTGCTAACGCGTGCATTTTCATTGCTTCCGCAAACATGGAATTAGGTGCTTCAAACTTACCATCATGATATGCTTTGAAGTCATCAATCAAACGCTTTTCAACATCTTCATCCATATCTTGAAAACTTCCAGCTGCTGGTTTATCCGCTGGAATTTTTGCCGTCTTGAGCCATTCATAATTAACATGCATGTAAAGGTTATCTTTAGCACTGGCTTGTTCACCAGTTGTGACGGGGGCTCCACCTAATACTTTTGCAATATACTCCATTTTTAAGTCTCCCTTCAAATATCCTAAATAGTAAAACAAAGCTGTTTTGACTATCTTCTGTATTATTGATTATAAATAACCTGTCATTTTACTTCAATTTTTTAATATTATTTGTGATCGCGCATTTCCTTAGCATATTTCTCAATATCCGCCGTTGGTTTAGCCCAATCTTTAGGTAATTTCACCTTTTTGTTTGGATCAAAATGATACTTAACCGGAACACCCATTGGATTTTGTCCTTTTGACATAATATCTGTTGGCACATTGGATTCAACTTTTTGTGGTTTCTTTAAACCTTCGATTTCCCAAGTGTAAGGAGCAAACTTATTTTGATCGTTGACCCAATCATTATTGTGAGTCTTATTATGATGCTTGGATAATTGATATAGGCCTAAAGCAACTAGCAAAACAACTGCAACCAAACATGCAATTGTGACAACATAAACTGTTCCAGAACCAACTTCTTGTTTGACTTGAGTTGGTGGATAAAATGCAATAACAATTCCAAAAATAGATGAAGCAATTCCAACAATTGTAACCAACCAAGCGCCAAATTTACCACCAGGAACTTTGAATGAACGTGGCCGATTGGCTTGGTTATACCGTAATCTAATAAACGCAATAAACATGATAATATAGTAGATTAAATATAAAATCGTAATGGTTTGAGTAACCATAATGAAAAAGCCTTCGACATTTGGTAATAGTTTTACTAAGAACGCAATAATTGTGACACAAAGTGCTTGGAAATACATCATTTTTGAAGGCATACCGTGTTTGTTGTAATTTTGTAACCATTTTGGCAACAAACCACTTTGACCTGCTTGCCCTAACATGAATGATGGACCGGCTAAATTAGTTGTCCACATTGCAATTAGTAAAATAAAGTTAATATAAATGAATACCATGTATAACCATGGAAAGTTAAATGTTTCCCCTAAATCGTGGAAAGTAACAAATAATGCATCCAAGATATTTAGTTTACTTGCAGGAATAATCGTTGCAATAATCAATGTTCCAATGACGAAAATTGCCAACGCAGCAATACCAGCAAATAAAATTGAAAGTGGATACTGTTTCTCTGGATTTCGTAATTCTTTGATGTGTGCAGCATTCATATCAATCCCAGTCCAACTAAAGAGAACACCAGCCACTAACGCTAATGTACCCATACCATTCCATTGTGGAATTAGATATTTTGCTCCGATTGGCATTGCAGGTTTATGACCTTGGCATAACCAGACAATGGTTAAAATAATCATTACACCTAATGGAATAAACGTTCCCACGATAACACCATATTTTGCGATGTTAGAGAAAGTTTTAGTTCCACGTGCTGCTAGCCAAGTAACGAACCAGAATAACGCAATAAAACCACACATGATTAAAATTTCATGTTGTGGATGTTCCAAAAACTGAATTGCTTTATGATAATGTGGAGAGAAAAACATGATTGTAGCAGCAAAGTTAGGCATCCCAGCACCTAAGTTGAATGTCGTTTGAAACCATAAAATTATCAAACAAGTAAACGCCCAACCTTTACCTAAACCTTCGCCGACCCAACGGAAAATTCCTCCACGTTGAGGCCAGCCACTTGCCAATTCAGCTGAAACTAATGCAGTCGGAATGAAGAATAAGATAAATCCAATCAGAAAATATGTAACTGATGATAGCCCATAGAAAGCTTGTTGTGGATCGTTTCCTAAACCAGCAATCATGACAACATTCAGCATTGTTAAAGCAACAGTCGACATAAAATACTTTTGTGGTTTCGGCTGCTTATTATTTGCTTTTTCCATAAAATTCGCCTCCAAACGAGTTTTAAAATGACCCTATAATTAAATAATTGAGTGATGTATGATTTATAAAAGTCACTTCATTCACTCAATTTGATTTTAATCAGCCTGTCAGAGAGCCTCAATGCTAGTTTCTTTGCGTCAAAATTATTGGCATTTCGCATATTTAATTCGCATTCAGATAATTGAAAAATAATGACAACTAACTAGAATATAAAGATAATAGATGTTGTTATTTAGTGTTTTAGAAGATGGGGAGGAAATATTTATGAAGAAAAGTACAGTTATTTTGATTGTCACAATGTTAACCCTAGGTCTTGGTTTAGTAATTTTAGGTCTTAAAAAATTGAATTG
Organism: Ligilactobacillus cholophilus; assembly: GCF_030389495.1. Classification (NCBI taxonomy): domain Bacteria; kingdom Bacillati; phylum Bacillota; class Bacilli; order Lactobacillales; family Lactobacillaceae; genus Ligilactobacillus; species Ligilactobacillus cholophilus. Next base: position 1,461,111 of record NZ_CP127832.1, on the reverse strand, counting down.
TTAATTAAAAACATAAAAAAATAACCTAAGATTTTTTATCTTAGGTTATTTATATGCCATTTATATTTACATTCCACTTTTAATACCTTTGCGAACCAAGAGCCAGTTCATTGGATATGCAGTAATAAAGCCACATGCCATTCCGATACTCATCATTAGCCAAAACTGTGGTTGTAATGGAGTAAAATGCCATTGGAAAATAAATGTTACGATTGCGGACCAACCATACATTCCAACTTGCCATGCAGTCAATGACCAAAAATCAATCCGAAACGCACGCCATAATTTACTAATTGTACTTCCTTGCATCATTGGAGCAATCGCTGCATATTGGAACAACACCCCAATTAATAAAGCAAGGATATAATCGAATAGCCACTCACCAAATATCTTTTGTCCAAATAAATTAAAACTTAATAAATAGTAAAAAATCCAAGAACCAATTAAATCTGAAAGACTACATCCAGCACCACAGTGAAGAGCGTCTACTATAATTCCTTGCCAAAATTGATTATATTTGGAATCTTTTGGAGGCATCTCCATCTTCATATGCATCTTTTCCATTTTCATTGATTTCATATGCATTTTTCGATGTTTTCCTAATGTAAAATATGCCCATAAAATTAATGGTCCTCCCCATAATGCATTAATTGGCCAAACAGCATTCATAATACTCATTTGTTGTGGATGCTTAATAACATCACATAAAATAATAAAAGCAGAAATAAAGCCAATTATAATCCAAATAATTGCTAAAGTTTCCATTTTTATGATCCCCTTCAATATAAAAATGTTAAGATATCAACGCTTCCACCTTATCACAGCTTTAATGGTTAAACAATTATTTATAACTTTTGATCAATATAACTCAAATAAAAAGAAGGGATTATTCATCCCTTCATCACTATCTTTAATGCTTTATTCCTAATTTAGGATTCAAATTGCCAATGTGCCCTGATTCCTTACCTAATGTAGGATCAATTACTGCATTGATAATCGCAGGTTTACCTGATTCATAAGCTTCATTTAAAGCCTTATCTAATTCTTCTGGAGTTGTAACATTATATGCTAAACCGCCAAATGCTTCTGAAAGCTTATCATAACGACCCTTTGCGTCCAACGTAATTGGGGCAGGATCACTACCTGCTGGATCTTTTTCAGCTCCGTTGTAAATTCCACCATTATTAAAGATTACAATTGTTACAGGTAAGTGTAAACGACAAATAGTTTCAATTTCCATTCCATCAAATCCAAACGCACTATCGCCTTCTACACAAACTACTTTTTGACCAGTTTCAATTGCAGTCCCAATAGCATAACCGAGTCCAACACCCATTACACCCCATGTTCCTGAATCAAGACGATGCCGTGGTTTGAAAATATCAATTACATTCCGTCCAATATCCAATGTATTTGCACCTTCACTTATTAAATAAGTATCGGGATTCTTGCGGATCAATTCTTTAATCGGACGCATAGCACCGTAATAACCCATTGGTGAACGAGGAGTTGTTAGCCGTTTTTGCATTTTAGCAAAGTTTTCATCTTTTTTGGCTTTCAACGCATCTAGCCAAGTTTGTGAGGCTTTGATACCTGCTTCTTTAACCGCTGGATTTAATCCTTCAAAAACTGCATTCATATCACCAACTAATGGGGCAGCAATCTTCTTATTAGAATCAATCTCATCTGGATCAACATCAATTTGAATTAACTTGGCGTTTGGATTGAATTTATTTCCATGTGATAACATCCAATTCAAACGTGCACCAACCAACATAATAACATCAGCTTCACTAAATGATAATGAACGTGCTGCGGCTACGCATGATTCACTATCATCTGGAAGTAAGCCCTTCGCCATTGACATTGGAAGGTATGGAATCTTAGTTGTTTCAATAAATTCCCGTACACCATCTTCAGCATGAGCAATCGAAGCACCTTTACCCAAAATAATCAAAGGCTTTTTGGCTTGTTTCAAAACATCAACTGCACGTGTAACTTCCTCTTTTGCAGGTCTCAATTTAGCAAAATCATTTTCCTTAATGATTGTACTTTCAGGATCAATGTTTTCATCTAAAATTGCACCAATTGTATCTGCTGGCAAATCAAGATATACACCACCAGGACGACCAGTTGTAGCTGATCGAATTGCACGTGCAACTGCTAATCCCATATCTTCTGGACGATCTACTCGATATGCTGCTTTACAAAATGGCTTTGCAATATTGTATTGATCTAATCCTTCATAATCTCCCTGGTTTAAATCAATAATATGACGTTCTGATGAACCAGATATCATAATAACTGGGAAACAGTTCTTTGTAGCTTCTCCTAATGCCACTAACCCATTCAAAAATCCAGGAGCTGAGACAGTCAATGCTAATCCTGGTTTTCCAGTTAAAAAACCGGCTGCAGCAGCTGCATTAACTGCTGAATCTTCACGTCTAAATCCAAAATAACGCATTCCACTTCGTTGCGCCATACGTGCTAAATCAGTAACTGGAATACCTACAACTCCATATATATTTTTTAAATTATTCTTTTTTAATGCTTCAATTAGTAATTCTGCACCTGTAATTTGTTCTGTCATAATCTATTCTCCTTATTTATTTTGAAATAGCTTAAAGAGAACCACTCTCTTAATTTTTATCTTATTCTTTTGGTCATAGAAGTGATAATGATATGAATAAAATTTGATATATTTGAGTGGCATTTTTTAAACTAGCAAAAGTTCTTTGTATCTCATTTAAGGCAAAGAGATTTTGATTGAAACTTAGTTTCGTTGAGGTTATGATAAAGATGGTTGGAAGATAAATACTTTCAACCTACCTCAATTTCGCTTTACACAGGTATACGAATTTCCATCCTATTTAGAGTAATGCGCACTCCGTACTCGGGTAAGCTTATTTTGTTTCGGCCTTACTATCACGCCAAAGATAGTAAGGTTTTTTTATTGGATAAGGAAAATTTCATGTGAAAGGAACATATAAATGAATATTTTAATGTTAACTTTATGTGGTTTTATCATTGGATTCATTCTCATTTCAGTTGGAATGGGAGCAGCTTTATACATTGGCTGTTTGATCACATTTTTTCATCTTCCTGACAAAACTGCGGCGGCTAGTGCTTTAGTAATCACTTTGCCAGCTTTAATTGTTGGCACTTATTTTTATCATCGAAAAAATCTCATCAATTATAACCAGGGAAATAAATTATTAATTTGGGCAATATGTGGAACCTTAGGTGGAAGTCTTATCGTCCCTTTTATTAACCAACATTACTATCAAATCATTATCAGTATCATTTTAATTGTTTTAGCAATCACAATTTTATTTCATGTATTTGTTGATCCTCATCTAAAACATCAAAGTTATGTCCATCATAAACTTCATCGAGTAATGGCTAATTTTGCTAGTGTAATCAGTGGAATTATGATTGGACTTGCAGGAATGTCAGGTGGAGGACCATTAGTTGCTGGTATGTTACTCTTAGATGCCCCAATGGCTCAAGCCGCAGCAACTTCATCATATATTAGAGTATGGACTACACTATTAGGAATTGGATTACATTTTAACACCATGAAAATTGCTTGGAACTTAGTCTTTTATATGATATTAGGAACAACTGTTGGCGCCTTAATCGCACCTTATATAATGCAAAAAATAAATACTGAAAACAACTGGATTAATCGAATTTTTAAACCAATAATTGCACTTATTCTTCTATATATGGGAATTAAATCATTTATCTAAAATTTATGATTTATATTCCAATAAAATCTTCAAACTATTGTAAACAGTGGGTTCTTGACCCCCCCATCTTTTTTTATAATAAAGTTAACCGCTATACATCATTCCCCTATGTTCACAATCCAGATGTTATAGCTAAAAAGCGAATGCGTTAATTACGCATTCGCTTTTCCTTTATAAATCATTATTTAACTTTAAAAATAATTGCTCCAGCTGCTATTGTCATTGTAACTATTCCAATAATGCTAATAGTATTACCTAATTTTTGATTTTCACCTGTTTGTGGTAAAGATGCTTTACTACTTGCATTTTTGCTTGATTTTACAGAATTTACATGTGAGCTTGCTTTTTCACTCTTACCAATTAAAACTACTGGATCATCATTTTTATTATCAAATGATGTTGGTGCCTTAGTTGTACTAATTACTGGTGATTTTGTTGTAGTTGATGATTGTGGATCATCAATATTTTTACCAGTATCAGTTATAGTAGATTGACTACTTGAAACACTGTTAATTAATTCACTTGGCACTAAGTTTGAGCTTGATGATGGTAGCACTGAACTACTATACATTGGCAAACTTGATGATAATATTGAGCTCTGACTTGACTGTACAGGAACTTTTTGTCCTGTACTTGAACTACTTATAATTGGTTGATTACTTGAACTTGAAGAACTACTTAAGTTTGAACTTATTGCTGGTACTGAAGTAGAACTACTTGTAGAAGCAATTATTGATGAACTACTGCTACTGCTTGATGACATACTTGGAATTACACTTGAGCTTGAAGAAGCAGAACTACTTGATGAACTTAAGCTTGAACTTGAGCTTATTGCACTTGATGAACTTAAAATACTACTACTTGAACTTAATATACTACTGCTACTTGAAGCAGAAGAACTTGAACTAAAAATTGATGATAAACTGCTTAAACTAGAACTTGAAGATAATATTGAAGAACTGCTTGAGCTTGAAGAAACTGCTTTTTGATTAAATGCTGTTAATTTAATATGCAATTTCTCTGGATTAGTATCATCGATAGTAAATTTAATTGGTGTAGTATTCAATTGATAACCTTCAGGTGCTTTAGTTTCAACAAATTGGTAGTTTCCGTCTTTAATATTAGCAATTAAAATTTGACCATTTTCATCTGTAATTAAATCTGATTCAATTACATTTCCCTCTTCATCTTCTAAATTAAAGACTGCCCCTTGAAGTGGTTGATTAGTTTCCTCTGATAATTTTTCAAGTTCAACAGAACCATCATAACCATCAGCTACGCCTAATCCACCATAACGCATTATTGCAGCTGCCTTTTCTGAACTTGTATTATTCCAATTAATAATTCCAGTATTTTCCCATTCGTCAGTTGAATTTGTTACTGCATCAGAACTTAATTTAGTCTGATATTTTATATAAATTGGATAATTAATATCACCAAAGTTAAGAGTCACATTTCCGTTTTCATCTTGAGTAAGTGTTGGATCTAACTGTTCACCCAATTCTTGACCATCAACTTTATATGCGACAATCGTATCAGTCATAATTGTTTGACCATTTTGTGGTTTATCAACAAAAGTTACATTTGAAATTGTTTTTCCTGCTGGATTAAGTACTACATTCCAGTACAATTGAGTTGGTTTTCCATCAGGTCCTATTTTCGCATCATTAACCCAACCACCTTTATCAATCATCCAGTTGTTAATATCTGTTTGTTGTTCAACTTTTCCTTCACCATAGAATGTTAATGTTCCATGACGATTATATCTAAATTCAGTAGGAATATTAGAAAAAGTTACCGTTCCTGTACTTGAATTAGCTTTAATTTTAGCCTTTCCAACAGTTTGACCTTGTGCATCAGTAATATTAAAAGTTACATCACTACACACACGAATATTATTAGGAATTTCAAAAGTTACAGTATCACCTGATTCAATTGTTTCAGAATCAGGAATTGACCAATGATATGTAACCTTAAAGTATTCATACTTGTTTAATTCTTGTGTATCAGAAACTTGATTCCCTTTAAGATCTTTTATCACTGCTTGATTTTCTGCTAAGCCGTTAACAGCAACATCGCTAGCATTTATACGGCATTGGAAAAATACTAGCATACCTATAATGACACCCAATGTTGCAAAAATTGAGCGTAAAAGGTGTAGCCTTATATCCTTTTGCATATTTATATATCCTCTCCTATAAAATCCTGGTAACAAACAAAAAAATCTGCTTACTTTTAACTGATTAAATCTGACCCCAGTATTTTAGTTTAAGAATTTTATCAACCATTTCCATAAATATAAACTTTTTTAATAAAATTTAAAAAAAATAAACTATTGTTAATTTAAATTGAGTTTTTTTAATTTATATATAAAACTTTTAATCATTTTAACATTAAATAAAGATAATAAGTTAAATGTTAGTGTTTTATATTGTGTCACTAATACAAAAAACAAAATAAAAAGGCTGTGACTAAAGTCACAGCCTTAAAAATTAAGCTTCAGCAGTTATAATTCGTTCGACTTGATAACCCATTTTAGCTAAAAGATTGTTCAAAGAATCTAATTTTAATTTACTTGAATCAACATTGGCTTTAATTTTGCCATCTTCGAGCATTCTTTCAACCTTAACAACACCCTTTTGTTGTTTAATGGTCTCCTCAAACTGTTTTAATCTTGATAGATTACGTAATTTAAAAATCATTTTTGTATCACTCATTTTCATTATCCTTCTTCCCACTTTGAAGTGCTTTTGGATAATAGATGCTTTCAATCAAATTAATTGCACTAATTATTTCAAAAGCACTTAACACAGAATAACAAGAGTGATCCTAAAAGTCAAAAAATTAAACTATTTAGTTTTCGTCAGGAAATACTTTTTGATAAATATCGTTAATGTAACGTAAATGATAATGATAATCAAAAGCGTCATCAATTTCTGATTGTGGTAATACATCAGCAATTTTACTATTTTCTACTAATTGCTTAAATTGCTTATGTTCATTCCATGATTTTGCAGTTAATTTTTGAACCATATCATAAGCTTGTTCACGTGACATTCCAGTATTAATTAATTTCAAAAGTAGACGTTGACTATAAATTAATCCATATGTTCTTCCCATATTTTCTTTCATTGTTTCTGGGAAAACATCTAATTTTTTCAAAATACGATTGAAACGAGTTAACATGTAATCTAATCCAATTGTTGTATCAGGCAAAATTACTCGTTCTGCAGATGAATGTGAAATATCACGTTCATGCCATAATGCAACATCTTCATATGCTGTTACAACATTTCCTCTTAATACCCGAGCCATTCCACAAATATTTTCTGAACCAATTGGATTACGTTTATGTGGCATTGCAGAAGATCCTTTTTGACCTTCATTAAAATGTTCTTCAACTTCATGAATTTCTGAACGTTGCAATGAACGAATTTCAGTTGCAAATTCTTCTAAACTTGTTGCAATCAAGGCTAAACTTGCAATATATTCAGCGTGTAAATCACGTGGCAAAATTTGACTTGTAACAGGTTGACGGTTAAGTCCGAGTTCTTCCATAACACTTTCTTCAACTTCAGGTGGCACATTAGCATATGTTCCAACTGCCCCGCTGATTTCCCCACATTCAACACCTTTAGCAGCATGTTCAAAACGTTCAATATCACGTTGGATTTCTGTATACCAACGACACATCTTTAAACCAAATGTCATTGGTTCAGCTTGAACACCATGAGTCCGACCAATCATTACAGTGTCTTTGTATTTCAAAGCCATTTCTTTTACTGTAGCTTTAAGTTCAGCTAGATCTTGACGTAAAATCTTATTAGCTTGTTTTAACAAATATCCTTGTGCAGTATCAACAACATCTGTACTTGTTAAACCATAGTGAACCCATTTCTTTTCTTCACCTAAAGATTCAGAAACTGTTCGTGTAAATGCTACGACATCATGATGTGTCGTTTCTTCGATTTCAGCAACACGTTCTGCTGTAAAAGTTGCATTTTCTGCAATCTTCTTAGCATCTTCTGCAGGTACTACTCCTAATTTACTCCACGCATTTGTAACTGCTATTTCTACTTTTAACCATGCATCATATCTGTTTTCGTCTGTCCATATTTTTGCCATTTCTGGACGTGAATATCTTGCTAACATTATTACTTAAGCCTCCCATGCATCCTTCAAAATAATTGTTTGTTCTCGACTTGGACCTACAGAAATTGTAATAATTGGTAATCCAGTTAATTCTTCAATCTTCTTCAAATACTTTTGAGCATTTGCAGGAAGTTGATCATATTCTGTTAAGCCACTTAAATCTTCATCCCATCCATCTAGTTCTTCATAAATTGGTTTGCAACGTTCCAATTCTTTCAAACTTGCTGGATAGTAATTAATTTGCTTCCCATCTAATTCATAAGCCTTACAAATCTTAATTTTCTTAAGTCCACTTAAAATATCAAGTAAGTTTAAACTTAAACAAGTCATCCCTGAAACTCGACGCGCATGTTGCATTGCAACTGCATCAAACCAACCAATTCTACGTGGACGACCAGTTACAGTTCCATATTCATGTGCAGTTTCACGAATATAATCTCCAGTTTGATCAGTTAATTCCGTTGGAAATGGACCTTCACCAACACGAGTAGAATATGCTTTACAAATTCCTACCATATTATCAATATTTTGTGGTCCCATACCTGCACCAACTAATGCTCCACCAGCAATTGGGTTAGATGACGTTACATATGGATATGTACCATGATCTAAATCAAGCATGACCCCTTGAGCTCCTTCAAACAAGACCTTCTTACCTTGTTCTAAAGCTTCGTTAACTAAAACAGAAGTATCTGTAACATATTCTTTTAATTGTTGACCATATTCATAGTATTCATTAAAGATTTCATCAAAATCAAATGGTTCTACATTATAGATTTTTGTGAAGAGTGCATTTTTTTGTGCTAAATTTTCTTTTAACTTAGCTTCAAATGTATCTTTCTCTAATAAATCACACATTCTAATGCCAATTCTTGCAGCTTTGTCCATGTATGCAGGACCGATTCCATTTTTAGTTGTTCCAACTTTGCTTTTTCCACGTTGTTCTTCTTGAGAAATATCTAATTGAATATGATAAGGTAAAATGACGTGTGCACGACTTGAAATTTTAAGATTTGAAGTGTCTATATGTGCCTGTTTAAGAGTGGCTAATTCAGCTAATAAGGCTTTAGGATTGACAACAACACCGTTGCCGATAATGTTTGTCTTATCGGATTCGAAAATCCCTGAAGGAATTAATTGTAATTTGTATGTATGCTGATTGAATGTAATAGTGTGACCAGCATTATTACCACCTTGAAAACGAACTATCATATCGGCTTTTTGCCCTAAATAATCCGTCATCTTTCCTTTTCCTTCGTCGCCCCATTGGCTTCCCATAATAACAATTGATGACATAATTAACTCTCCTATGTAATTAATAACTGTTCCTTGTAAGTTTACAAGAATATATTTGTTTCGTCAATACCAAAATACGAATATTATACTTTTATATTAATTATATCTAGTATATATATTAACATTAATTATTTTAAAGTAGATTAATATAGAATAAATAGAACATTAATTAAAATTATTTCACTATTTCAATTCTTTTCAGTGCTAATAATGGAAACTTCAGGCGAATGCCTTATTATAATGATAAGAGCTCTTTAATTTGTAATTAAAGGAGATTAACTGTTAACTAATATCTCCTTATCCACTGGGGAGTAGATAATAATGATTTTTATTATTAAAAATGATATTATTCCAATTCTTATCATTATGTTACTAGGGTATATCTGCGGTAAATTTCACGTTTTTGATGATGATCAAAGACAAGGACTAAATAAGTTAGTTCTAAATATTGCTTTACCTGCAGCATTATTTATTGCAATCGTAAAAGCTACTAGAAAGATTTTTGCTCAAGATATTGTTTTAACAATCATTTCTGTAGTTGGTGTAACTGGATTATTCATGCTAAGTTACTATTTAGATAAATGGATGTTTCATCGTTCAACACAAGAAGCTGCTGTTTGTGCGCTAATTGCTGGATCTCCTACAATTGGTTTCTTAGGTTTTGCGGTTCTGGATCCTATCTATGGTAATAACGTTACTACTAACTTAGTTATTGGAATTGTTTCAATCGTCGTTAATGCAATTACAATTCCAATCGGATTAGCCTTAATTAATCAAGGCCAAGCTAAATTACGAGCTAGTGTCGCTAAAAAAGGTGGCAGCAGTTTAAATAACAAGCCCAGCCCTAAAAAAGCTGATCCTAAAAAAACACAAACTATGTTAGTTGATACACAAAGCATTCCTGAAGGGGTACCAGTAACTGATGCTGAAGCTAAAGCATTACGAGAACACGGAATAAAACGTGAAATAGACCTTGCACGGGCAGAATACGAATATACCAAACTTGAAGATGCTGATAAAAAGCCATCCGTTTGGCTATCAATTTTAAATGCTATTAAACAACCTGTTGCTGCTGCACCTTTATTAGCAGTTATTTTTGTTTTAGTAGGAATTCATATTCCAAATTCATGGACACCAACCTTTGATTTAATTGCTAAAGCTAATTCGGGGGTTGCTGTTCTCGCTGCAGGTCTTGCCTTATCAACTGTAAAATTTTCTATTGATAAAGAAGCACTTTGGAATACTTTTTATCGACTATTTCTAACACCAGCAATTATTGTTGCCACTGCATATTTATGTGGTATGGGATCAGATCCAAATAAAATCGCAATGTTATGTTTAGCTGTAGGTTTACCACCTGCATTCTCAGGAATTATTATTTCTAGCCGTTATAACATCTATGTTAAAGAAGGTGCAAGCTCAGTTGCTATTTCAACTGTCGGTTTTGCCCTTTCATGTATTTTCTGGATTTGGGCATTACCACTAATTGCACATCTTTTCTAAAAATAAATATTAGTTAAAACTCCCAAAACATTGGGAGTTTTTTAATTAAAATAATTTAATTAAAAAATATGATATTTTATCGAAAAAATGTCTATAATTAGAATTGTGAGTAAATTATAGAGAAGGTAATAATATGAGAGTGCATAATTTTTTGTTAGTTATTTTTATTATCCTTATAGGATTAATTTATGGTGTTTCTAAAGTAAGGGCAGCTGAAATTATTGCAACAGGAACAAATGGATCAGAGGCAATCGTAACTACTGGCTCAGGAAGAGTTATTACTGATACTTCGAAGTTAAGTAAATATCGCAGTTACAATATTGACTGGAATTTCAATATTCCTGACAACGTTTCTATACAACAAGGAGACACATTAAAATTTCAATTACCCACTAATATGGCAGCCAACGCTAATTTGAATTTTGATGTAAAAAATTCCGAAAATATAGTAATTGGCAATTTCGTAATCAATGAAGGTGATCAATCCGGAACTTTAACTTTCAATAATTACTTTAAAACTCATAACGATTTTGATCGTCATGGATCAATTCACATTACAGCTAATGGTTCCGTTGCTAGTTCTGAAAATGAAGACAACTGGAATATTAATAAAGTAGCCTGGGTTGATAATCAAGACCACATTTTATGGAATATTGCTGTTAATGCTGAAAAAGGTTATTCGCACCTTACAATTAAAGATACTGCTGATAATAGCCAAACAATTTTAGAAAATTCTATTGTAATTCAACAAGGCTACTACACCGAAGAAGGACAATTCATTGCTACTAAAACCTTACCAGTCGACGCAACTGTTACTGGAAATCAAATGACAATCAATCTTAATAATATAAATGGTATCGTCAACATCACATATCAATCAAAAAGTAACAAAATTGGGACTTTAACCAATGATGTTCAAGGATTTCCTTCAGGTGGCCAAGGTGGCAAACCACAATCAAGTAATTGGGAATGTAAAACATCTATCTTCTATGATGGTGATGGCAACATTTCAGATGAAACTTCATCCAATCAAACAAAAGTTATTTCATCATCACTAAGTTCAAATTCAGAAGAATCAAGCAGTACTAGTTCAAGTGTTATTAATAGTTCTTCAACTCAGAGCACTAATGTACAATCTACTAATTTAATTTCCCAACCATCAAAGAGTTCTAATTTTGAGTCGAGTTCTAGTAAAATATCAAGTTCATCAAATTTATCAAGTAGTTCTTCTATTTCAAAAATTAGTTTAAATGCGAAAAAAACTACTAGTTCTAATTTAAAAAATGATCCTACCGAAAAAAGTCATAAATTGGTTCTGCCTAATTTAGGAAGTTCAAATGGCATTCTTTTAGAAGCTATTGGAGTTATTTTGTTACTTAGTACAGTGATTACTTTTTATCATAAAAACAATTAACAAAAAAAGAAGCGTTATAACGCTTCTTTTTTATTAATTAATTCTCTGCTTGAAACTTATTAAGTTTGCTTTGATTCCAAATGACTTCTTTTTGTTGAATATCAGCAACTTTTGTTTTTTTATTATCATGGTTGATTTGAATACCATATTTAGTAGCTAATTCTTGCTTTTGCTTACTATTATTTTCACCTGAATCTAATAGTTCATAATAATCACTACTTTTAATTTGTTTACCGTTTAGTTCAATTAAAAGCACATCATTTTCAACATCGCATCCTCTATCTGAATCACATCCTTCATTATTTTTTAATGTGACTTCTGATGGTGAAAGAACTGCAAACTTAACTTCATGAACACCAGTAACGCTATCAGCTAAATCAGTAAGCATCTCCTTCTTTACTGAACGAACTTCTCTTCGATACCGACTGCGGATTTCAGTTAAGGTTTCAGTTTTTTGCTTTTGCGTAATCATAACTGTTATTCCCGCAAAAGCCAAACCAATTAAACTAGAACAAGTTAAGATAAGTATTTTTTGTTTAAGTGAACGTTTTGAGTAACACATTAAAACTAAAGCAATCCCTACTACTATACTAATTGCAAAATAGAATGCAGCAGATTGGCGCCAATTAAATGCATAAAAATGAGTTACGCCACCTTCATCACCATCAAGACGAGGAGCCGTTAAAAGTCCATTTAAAAATAAATAAAATAATCCATTAAATGCTATTGCACTTACCATCCGTTTTTTGGTCTTTACTTTTAACGCATTAAAAAAAATAATTTCTGGAATTAAGAAAATAACAAATGCTAGTCCAAATGTAAATATAATAGCCCATGGGCCTGCTCCAGATAAAATAAAACGAGCTTCCCATACCGATACTTTAAATGATGCAAAAAGATAAACTATTACTAACAAATCATATGTAAGTTTGAATGCTCTACTCTTATTTTTAAAATTGATTTCTGGTAAAGGAGTTGCTTCAATCTCTGTGTCAGTTTTTTTAAAAATTAAATAAAATGAAAGAATGATTGAATAAACCACATAGATTCCAGGGAGTAAAAATAATAAAGCTCCTTGAATGATGACAAGACAATAATTCACATTATCTTTAACACCTAAAGCACGTAATCGGCGTGCATTCAAAGCCAATAAAGGAATGAAAAAGGCTATTCCTACAAGAAATGAAATACCATAATAAAAACAAAAATTTCCCTTAACTGATAATAATATAATGCATTTTAAAATATATCCTGAAAGTGAAGACACTACCAAATAAATCAAGATACCCCATAGTAATTCTGGTCGAGTTGCCGTCCCTTTAAAGTTGAAATAACCTTTCCAAAAATTTTTCCAACCTTCAACAAAAGATCCGTCTTTGCTTGAAAATTTATCCATTTAAAATCCACCTTTTCATCGCTATCATTTAAAAATTAGCTTATTCTAATTAATAATGTACAAGATATCTGAATCCCTCTAATTAAATATCAACATTATAAATAATTCGTTAAGCTAATCATTTATAATTTATCATATTCTAACAAGAAGCGAAATGCTTTTTTATTACTCATTTTACTTAGTTATCATTAAAAATAATATTTTCAATATATAATGGTTCACTATTAATTTTCAAAAAGATAAAATAAAAGTAAAAAGAGGTGTTCACTTTGCGTTGTTCATGGGCAAACCAAAATATATTAACTCAAAAATATCATGATAATGAATGGGGAATCCCCTGTCATAATGATCGTATGCTTTTTGAATTGCTTACACTCGAAATTTTTCAAGCTGGCTTAAATTGGAATTTGATTTTACAAAAAAGACTCGCATTTAAACATGCATTTGATGATTTTAACGTAAATATTGTAAAAAACTATAATGAAGATAAAATTGAAACTCTTTTACAAGATAAAAATATTATTCGTAACAAACGTAAAATTGAAGCTACAATTAATAATGCTAAAATAATTTCTGAGCTAGACAATTCTTTAAATGAATACATTTGGTCATTTACTAATTTCAAAACCATTAAACATCATTATGCTGATTATCATAATATTCCACCTCAAACCGAGTTATCGAAAGAAATCAGTAAACAAATGAAAAAAGATGGTTTTCTGTTTACAGGGCCTGTAACAATTCAATCATTTATTCAGGCCATTGGAATGATTAATGATCACGAAACCACTTGCTTTAAATATTAAAATTCATATTCTCATTACAAACAAAAAGGAAGATATAATCACAAATTATATCTTCCTTTATTAAATTAACATCCTACACCATTAAAGAAATAGTGGTGATGATGTTTATGACAATGTGGGGGGGCACACTGGTCTTTGTGGACGACATGGGTGGCATGGGTGACATGGATGTTGTGGATGACATGGTCTTTGTGGACGACAAGGACGATGTGGATTATTTGGTCTACAGTTTGTACTTGATGATGAAATCATGCTAGAACTAATAGTTGAACTAGATGAGCATACACTTGAACTAGAACTTGCACTCACACTTGATGAATTTGCACTTGAACTAGAACTCATAATTGAACTACTTGAAGAAGCATTTTGTGTACCTGCTGCAGTAGCGTCACCACCAACTTCAATTGTTGAAGTCATTGTTGCTGATCCTAATTGATCACAACTTGCATCGACATTATTTACCAGTGAAACTTCTCCATTAGATGTATTTGCATTTGTTTGATATACCAATTGAACAGCTTTATCTAATTTATCAAACTTAACTGTCATTTCTGTATTGTTATTTGATAATTTAACTAAACCTTGTTCTACTGGGTTTGTTACTTTTTGATCCGCTACGAATTGGTTATTTACGACATGACCGTACCATAGTTGAATTGAGTTAACATCATAAGTTTGATTGTTTTGTAATGTATCTTTGATTTGTACATTAGTTAAACTCTTTGATTGTGGGTTATAAACAATTGTCCAATTAGGTTTATTTTGTGAATCTAACCAGCCAGCCTTGTTTAAAAACCATTCATTTGCTTCATTTTCTTGAGTACCATTAACTTTAATATTTAAAATACCATGAATATCTTTGACGTTATTTTTACCAAAGTAATCATTAAAGGTTAATGTACCTGTTGATGAATTTTTAGCAATTTCAAATTCACCAACTACATGACCTTCCTCATCTGTTACATCAAATTTTGTATCAGCAACACGAATTTGAACATCACTTGGTAAAGTAAATGTCACAGTATCTCCAGCTTTAACTGTGGTATTTTCAGGTAATGACCACTTATAAGCTACATTGTAATATGTATACTTGTTTAATTCTTGACCAGTTACATTTTTTCCATTAGCATCTGTAACAACTGCATCATCAGCACCCGCCCCATTTGCTGATAATTGCGCAACTTGCACATTACTACCACTTAAGAATAAAAATCCTAAGATAGTAGCTACTGCTAACAAAATAGCTTGCACATTTTTTTGTGCTTTCACTAAAAGTTGTTGCATTTGTAGCACTCCTTTTTTATAAAATTGTTAACAATATTAATATATCATAAATTACGGAAAGTAAAACATTTAATTTATAAAAATAATCAAAATTAAAATATTAACAATTTTCTCCTTCAAAGTTAAAATCACTTACTAATTACGATAAAAATCAAAAATTAAACAAAATAATTATCAAAAACAGCGAATTTATGCATATTTTTATTGACTCACAAAATATATAATCATAAAATCGTATTGTATATATAATTAAACATTTCTAAAAAAATAATATATCTTTGTTAAGAGTTTCTTTACTCTTACTTTTATATTTTATTGTATTAGAAAATTTCCCTATAAACTATACAGTTATATATACCTAGTATTGAGATAAACGCCTTTATAGGCGTTTATCTTTTTTATACACAAAAAAGCCTGCTTACTGCAGGCTTTTGCTTAATTCATTTTCTAATTATTTTTCAAATTTATAAATCAAATACTTATTTCCTTGGTGTTGAATTTTATATTTCGATAACTGATAACTTGCTGGTGATACAATCCAACAAATTTGATCTGTATTACTAGCATTTTTAATTTGAATAATATAAGAGCCTTTAGTTATTTTTCCATCATAAACTAAACTCTTCGTTTCTTTTTGCAAAGGATATTTTTTCTTGGTTTTAGTATTAATTAGTTGCCCCTCTAACTTAGTTTTTTCTGGTATTAATACTGAAAAATATGAGACATTTACTGGTAAAAATACCTTTTCGCTTATCTTTTCTCTAGGTGATAACTTCACTGTTTTAGTTTGATATTTTTCTGATAATTGACTTCTCTGTGCTGTAATCACATAGGGATTAAGTTCAATATTATCTTTTAGACGACTGAAAAATAAATTATATCCGCAAAATATCAATATCAAAAATGAAGTTACTAATAATCCTTTACGATTCTTTAGGTTCATCTTTACTTGCTTTATTGGCAATGATACTAATATTAAATACAAAAAAATTAATGGCAAGCCATAGCGACTTTCTGTTTCCCAGATTAAGGTGTGAAATCCAATTAACCCTAATATAGTCAATTCTATAAACAGCCAATTTCGATTAGAAATATCATTAATATCGAATAACAGAGTCTTTTTAAGTAATAGATACATCAAGATAATAATAGCAGTTCGCATTAAAACCGATATAAATCCTGAAATAAATTTTTTATACCTTAAAAACCAAGTTGGCGCTGAATACGTCCCACCAATATAAGCATTCTGAATTGTTCCAAAATTCTCTAAAATTTCCATTTTACTAATCCACTGTTGAAACAAGCCAAAAAAGCCTAATTTATTAACTCTTTCTTTTATTAAATCAAATGATTCAGATGTCCTACTCTTATACTCTACATCTTCTAATTTTTCGATGTCTTCATAAGAATATGTTCCTGATGTCTTTTCATTCAAGCCCATATAAATCCAATTGCTAATAGGCAATTTATACTGTGTATCTGGTGAATAACCAACTGCTGTTTCTATTTCCTTATTAATTATCGGTGTCAAACATAATCCTACAGTAACACAAATAAATGGCACTATTAATGAGCCTCTGCCGTTTACTTTTTTTAATATAACAATTAAAAACAAAGCAATTTCAATCACAATAAAATTAGGCTTGATTATCATTCCTAATGCAGCAATTATCGTTAATAAGAAGCCATATATCCACTTAATGTAATGTGAAACATTTTTCCAATTAAGCAGTAAGTATATTAAATTTACAAAACAAAATAAAAGAATGCCATCAGAATAAAAAACTTGCAATAAATATGTATAAGCTAATGGCGTAGCCCAAAAGAATAGCATTACTCCAACTTGAAATAAAGAACTAGATGTAACTAGTCGAATAATTTTTAACGTCATAAAAATCGTTATATCTAAGATAGTTATCGTTAAAACATTAATCGCAATATTGGTTGGAATACTTACCAATTGAGTTAGTTTTAGCCAAACCGATAATAATACCGATAGTACTACATTATTAGGTGCATAACTAAAGTAACTATTATAATCCCAATCTATATGATCATGACTTAATAAATCCGCTTGATATATAACTCTAAATGGATCATGATAAATCGTCATCTTAAAATTAATCAGCACTATAACCTGGAAAATAATCATTAATAAAAATAACGTCTTTATTATTTTAGAAGCATTCTTTTTAATATAATTTCTTATTTTTGAAAAGTTTACATTATTTTTTAAAATATAAATTCCAATAATCAATATGACAATAAATGTTGATTGAATAAGGTTTTGCGGATAAAAAAAATTTGACCAAATACCAATGATCAAACAAATTGCTAATAAACTGTTAAAAAATAAAATAATTTTTTTCATCATATATAATTTTTAAAATAACCTATTCCCCTTAATAATTCAGCTATACCATTCTAATTAGTATTAACTTTTTACCATTATAATATCTTTGTCATCGAATTAATATAATTTTATACTTAATTCATTTCCTTTATAATCCTGAATAAATTCATCATCAAAGCTACAAAAGTAAAAAAACAATTAAAAAAGGATACGATAAAGTAACGATTATAATACGTATTCATTAATTATTATTTAAAAATAAATTTATTTCGATATGGATAACGATAAGAATATTGATATTATCGCTTTTTTCTTATTATTACAAATTTAGTATAAATAAAATAAGTGTGATATTATAATTACACAATCACTACTCTTTAATGCTCTCATCGCAATTTTGCGATAAGAGTTTTTTTATTAATTTTATTGGTTATAGGTGAAGAATTAATGTTTGTAATAGCAAAAAAAGATGATCATACAATATACTCTGAATGGAGTCATTTTAACAAGGACGATATTCATGTTTGTTGGCGTACACTACAACAAATTAAAGATGTTAATAGTTATCGCAATGATAATACACATACTAAATTATTTTTGACTAGATATCACGCAAAGAAATTTATCAAGGAAAATTTAAAAGAGCTTAAAAACTTAGAAGTACTGTTTCTTTTTTCACGTAAATTAATTTAATAATTTATTTTCTATTGTTATACTTAAAATTTTTTTATAAAATGGCCTTAGAATGAACTAAAAAGGAGTGTGTCATTTTGGATATATTTAAGGAACGTACTAAAATGCCTTGGCCAGTACTGGCTTTTTTAGATTTCGTTGTAATTGTAGGTTTTGATGATATTTTATATCCTCTCCAAAACCAAGGCCTTTCAGTTGTATTCAATTGGGTTCTAATCATTATTTTATTTGCTTTACCATATGAATTAGTAGTCGCACAATTAGGATCAACGTTTGACGATGAACAAGATGGAGGATTAGCTTCATGGATACGTCGTAGTACCCATAGTAATTTTTTAGGCTATTGTACCGCATGGATTTTTTGGGCATCGTGTATGCCATACATTGTTGATGTAGCCAACTCAGCTGTCGTCTCTATAAGTTGGATTCTTCTCGGAAACTCTTCTCTTAACTCATTAATGTCCAATACAATGTTTGGATTATTAACTTTTGCGATTATTTTCGTATTCATTTTAGGACAAAACCTAATCAAAAATTCCCTAGAAATAATTTCAGCAATCGCTGCTCTATCAATGTTTTTAATGACCATGCTTTTTGTAGGGATGACTGGATGGGCCATTCTTCACGGCGCAAAGATTGCCACGCATCCATTCAACCTAAAAGCATTTATCCCTTCATTTGATGCAAAATATTGGTCATCAACCGGATTACTAATGTTTGCTGCTTCAGGTGCAGAAGTTGCCGTTCCATACATTTCAAAGTTACGAAACCCCAATCGAGAATTACCTAAAGCAATGATTTTACTAGCAATCTTAACATCATGTTTGACTGTCCTTGGAACATTAGCATTATCAATGTTCTTTAATGCCAATCATCTTCCTCATGACTTAAAAATGAATGGATCGTATTATGCATTCCAATTACTAGGTCAACGAATGGGATTAGGAAAAGTATTAATGTACATTTTTGCTGTTGTCCAATCGCTATATATGTTTGCTCAATTAGCCGTATTTTTAGATGCTGTAAGTTGGGTCTTAGCTGGTGATACAGACGAAAAATACATGCCAAAATGGATGCTTAAAAAAGATAAAAATGGACGTCCAATTCATAGTTATTATTTAACTTCTGGAGTTTGTTTATTCTTACTGCTAATGAGTGGGACTTTACCAGATATCAACAGTGTATTTAACTGGTTATTAAATCTTAATGGTATCGTAAATCCATTTAAAAACTGTTTCCTTTTTGTTGCATTTATTATGGTTCGACTTCATCAGGAAGAATTTAATTCAGGTTTTATATTTATAAAAAATCGAACGCGCTCACTAATGGTAGGTTGGTTCTGTTTAATCCTATCTTTCACTTGTGCTGTTATGGCATTTTTACCACAAGAAGTCCCATTTGGAACAAGTGCATGGAATAGTCAATTACTAATGAATATCTTTACTGTAGTAGTTCTGTTTGGTTTAGGATTAATCTTCCCATTACTAGCAAAAATCGAAAGAAAAAGACAAAGAAATTAATATAAAGAATCAAAAATAACCCCATAGTTAATAACTATGGGGTTATTTAGTCTCTAAATTACTTAATTAAGAGTTAACACAATTCAATTTTCCATCAGCACCCACTTCATATTCATAAGTTTTGCTTGCTTCTGGTTTAAGTCGTGAGTCTGAAACTGAATATCTATTACTATTTCCTTCAACATCATAAACAATAATTTTGCTTCCTGATTCCAAAGGAACATCTACATCCTGAGCCTTATAATTTTGATCACCATTAATAGCTGTGTCATATACAACTTGTCCATTAGGATTTACTACCTTAATTTCTATATATTTTTTCCCTTTAAACAAGTAATGAGGTTGTCCGCCGTAATATTTTATATGCAACATTTTGTCATTATTGTATGTAAGTGTTGCTACTTTTGAAATTGGACCAGATATATCAATTTCATCAATCATAGCAGCAGCTTTATCTAACAATTGTTCATTATATTTACGTTGCTTTTCATTTGTTAAACTTTCAATTTTCTTCTTTAAATCTTCTATTTGTTGATGAGTTGTACCATCCTTGACCTTTGTAAAAGTATCATCTTGGAAAATATTTTTAACATCAGACAAAACATAATTATTAATCACATTCAAGTTTACAGTACCATCGCTAGTTACTTTCAAATATGGATCGGTAAATGTCCAACCATCATTTCCACTAATAACTAATGTATACATTCCCATTGGAAGATTACCTAAACTTAGATTTGACTTTGTAATTCGTACTTTTTTAATTACCTTTTTGCCATCATAAACTGTAAGGTAGCGATTCTTTATTTTAGATACATCTTGAATATTTACTGTAATATTGCATTTATTTGTCTTGTTATTCAATTGACTATCAGTTACTAATGCCATGGAATTATCTAATGTTGTATTATCTTCCAAATTCCATCCTAATTTATTAGCAGCGGTAGTGATCTGATCTTCAGAAACCATATTACATAAAGAATTAATAATTGAATAATGTTGCTGTTCAATTTCATTAGCAACTATGCTATTTACAGGAATCCCAACCCAATTTAAGTATGGAATTACGTTTAAATTATAGTATTTAGCATATACAATCGCTATGACTGTACCAAATTGTCCTGCAAATTGACTCTTATTTACTGCAAATTCACGATTAAGCTCATTTAACCGAATCATGACATTCGCATTATCATAGCTTAATAAGTTATATAAAATAATCAAACGTGAATCATACCCTAATCCTTTAGAATAGGAACTTCCATTTTGGATTTGATCAATTGTCTTTTTAATTGATTCAGCTTTATGATTACCCCAAATCCAACCTTTTTGATTCTTAAAATCATCAGTGTATTTACTTTCAAATAATGTACAGTAAACATTATTAAATACATCCGTCAAAGTAATATCCTTTGTACTAAATTCATATCCGTGCCCTATTTCATGCCAAGGAAGCCAGTTCATTGATAAGTATGGCTTAATTGTATCTCCATTATTCGCTGTATGCTCATAACCATAATATGCTGAACCCACTCCATCTTTATTAGCTTTTACAAAATATCGTCCTTGGATATGATCAGAGTAACTCTTATTTGGATCTATTCCTGTTAAAGAATCATAAAGAGGGAATAATTTCTCATCATAATCTTTTAATAATTGATTTAAATCTGTATCTTGAATTAATTTAATATCTTTGATTGGTGCTAAAAGTTGAATGTTATAACCTTCAATTATTGCGTAGGCTGCTTGAGTATCATTCCATTGTTTTATGAAAGCTGCTTGATCTTGATTATATGTAAAATCTGGCAACTCTTTTGCTGTTCCTGAAATAACTTCATATTCTACAGTAGCTTGTCCGTCTGTATCCCATGGAGTATCAACAAAAACAGCTAAATCTGCTTTTTCCGCAGTTATAGTAGTCCAATCATCTTTAGAATTAACAATTGTTGCAGATAGCTCATTTTTGCCGTCATCCCCTAATAATTTAACCTTTAATTTACCCTTAAAGTTCTCATTAATCTGTCTAATATTAAGTGATGAACCCTTAGTTAAAATTATTCCTAGATTCTGTCTATCATGGTGTGTCCCCATTCTACGACCTTCAGCTTCAGTTTGCTTAATACTTTGTGTATTCAAATTATAAAGGCCTTTTTTATGAATCTCATTATTATTTATTACTCCACTCTTTTTCGCAGAATTTAATAATCCTTGTGAAATTGAAAGTAGATTTTTCAATTCATTTATTTGTTCTTTAGTTAAGTTTTTGGAAACTGAAGAAAGGTTCTTTGACAATTCATCTATACTATCTTGGGTAATACCCACTGCTAATTTAGTATTATTTGAATTTGTTTCAAATAGTGCATTTATTTCATTTTTCAAAACAGTATAATCGGTTATATTTTTTAATTGTCCATTTTCAAATTGATAATAAAAATCTTTTGAATTGAGTAAATCATCTTTTAGTTCTGTTTTATTAACAATTAAGCGAGTTGGCTCCGCATGATAAATATGGATAATATCTCCATTATTTAAGGATATTGTTTGAGAAATTTTATAATTCTGATCACCAATAAAGTTTTGACGATATTTTTCACTACCATCAGCGGTTGTAATATCTATCTCAGCATAATCTTTCCCCTGATAATATACATGCGGTGTACCATTAATATTTATAATAAGTTCATTAGATCCATCATTATGAAAACTAATATCTCCAAACTTATTTTCACCTAAGCCATTTAATTGCCAGTCATATAGCATTTCCTCTGCTTTTTTTACTAAGTTTGATTCTTCGTTATATAACACAGTATTAGAATTGATTAATTCCAAACTTTTTTTAGTTTTATCCAATAATTGTTTATTTACATCTTCTGCCAATTGAGTGTGAGTATCATCTTTAAAAAGCTTATCAACTGAACTGACTACCTTTTTTTCTGTTGGAGTATAGTCATCATGTGAAGCTTGACTACTATTATTTGAACTTGAATGATGATCAATCACTGGTTTAGTAGATACTGCACTGCTAGAAGATGAGACTTTTTTACTTGTACTCTGACTTCTATATCCGCTTGATTGTTCCGCAATTATATTTTTATTGCTTGAAACTACTGAGCTCGAGCTACTCTTTTGTTTTGAAATAGATGATTTACTGTTAATACTAGAATTAGATATTTTTGATGACGCGTTTATATTGCTTGAACTGACTACCTTCGAACTAGTTTTAACACTAGACATTTCAGCAGAACTTGATTTTTGATTTGAATATATTGACAAAGTCTGTGAACTCGATGACATTAAATCACTGGCATTCTTGTTAAGATTATCAGCATGGATCTGTCCATATCCCCCTCCTAACAAAGAAAAACCTAAAATCGTCGAATAGAGAGACTTTTCCCACATACTACCAGAATTTGACTTACTCATTTTTTTCATATTCACTTACTCCTTAATTAGTTAGTCCTTTTAACAATTTTATTTTATCACTTATAATTTAATTTCCAAATCGTACTTTTTGATTATATATTCTATATATCTTTTTAGATTCTTTTCATAGTTTTTAGCATTTAGCATTTTAAAAATATTGAGTGCTTTTTGGATCTCCTCTAATCCTCTAACATCTCTTCCCTCAATTAAATTAATCACTCCAGAAAAATATAATTTTAGATTTTTTTCGAATAACATATCTTCCTTTAATTGATAATTATCAATTAATCCCCCAGTTATTCTGATATCTTTATACGCTTTATTATCTATAAAAATCATCAAAATATTAAGTAATACTCTAAAACTTTCATTCCCATATACTCTCAAACTTTGGTATCTTTCAATGTTATGAACTACTTTTGTTTGAAAAGCTCTTATTTGATCAGCAGAAAATATAAACATAGCATTATTAAATATCATAATTTCATAATGCGTCCATGTTTCACACTCTATCAAATACTTCATGATTATCTTTTTAGCTTCTTGATTCAAAGATTCATTTTTTAATTTATTTATTGTCAATTCAGTAATACAAGCCAAATGTACATACTTGTCATTATCTTCATAAATATAACAATTATTAATCACTCTTTTTAACAATTCAGAAAGTCCTTCTATATCTCCAACAGAGATGCAATTTTGCAAATCATTAATAAATTTTTGCTCCTCATTAATTTCAAAATCATTGGAAATATATTGAAACTCAGTAAAACTGACATGTAATTTATCTAACAGTTTCATAAAAGTATCAATTGATGTACTATTTTTTCCTTTAACAAAATTTGAATATGCTGTTCTTCCACAAATTCCCGTCAATAACTCCTGAACAGGAATATTTTTTTCCACTCTAATCTTTGCAATTGTTTTGCCATAGTTACTATCCATAAGCTTACTTTCTCCTTTTGTGTTCACAATTGTGTCAAATATGACATTTTTGTGAACATTTTTCTTCTTTTATAAGAAAAACAACTATCCTAATAATACGTTGTTAGTAAATGAAGGGAGGTTGATAATATGATGTTCTTATTATTCTTCTTATAAAATTAAATTTCCATTATATATATATTAGCAAAAGTGAGGTTAATTATGAAAAAATCCAAGTTTTTTAGTTTATTTTCTACAACTTTAATTTGTTCTTCTTTAATGACAACTATTCCGGTATCAGCTGCAGATGCTAAAAACGGAAATGTTTCTGTAAACCCTCAAAATCAAGTTGAACAACAAGAAAAGAATGTTCCTAACACAACGACAAGTTTTGTTTTAACCAAAAATGATGATAAAAAAACTGTCGACAACACTGTTAACTACATTAAGAGTCAAGGTATTAAGGTTAAGTCTGTAATTCCTGAAATTGGTTGGATTGAAACTGATCGGACTAGCCAACAACAAGAAAAAAAGATTGAAAAAAATACTAATGCCGATGTTCAAACACCTGATAAAAAAGCAAATGATTCATATACACCAACAGCAATTCCTTCTAGCTCTGATCCAGATAATCCTATGAATAAATACTTATGGGATCGTCAATGGAACATGCATATGATGTCTAAAGATCCTGAAAAATATGTTAACGATAAAAATTCACATGTAAAAGTTGGTATTATCGATAGTGGGATTACAAGCGATTATCGTAATGAATTAGGTAGCAAAGTTAGATATACAGAAAACTTTGTTCCTCAAGGTGGATTTAATAATCAAGATAATGATGAAAATGGTAACGCCAATGATGTTGAAGATCGTATTGGACATGGTACATCTGTTACTAGTTTAATTATGGGAACAGACGAAATGGTTGGTGTTAATCCTAACGTAACAGTTGACGAATATCGTGTATTTTCTCAAAAAGGATGTAATCCATCTTGGGTACTAAAAGCATTAGTTAAAGCCGTAGACAATGGCGATGATGTTATTAACATGAGTTTAGGTCGATATGGAATTATTACTGGCGGTTACTATGGTCAAAATGGTTATAACGATTTAGCAGAATACCAAGCTTGGACTCGTGCTGTTGAATACGCAAAGCAACATGGTAGTACTGTAGTTGTAGCTGCCGGAAATGAAAGTCTTAACTTAGATGATTCTCAAGCAATTACTAATTACATCAACAAAAAGAATCCTCAAGTGCATGCACAAGGACAAGGTGCAAGTTTACCTGCTAGTGTCCCAGGTATTATCCAAGTAGCTGCTACTGGTAACCAAGGGGAACGTTCAGAATACTCATGCTACTCTAAAGATTCTGTTTATGCTCCTGGTGGTGACTCAAATCGAACAGGAATAGATAATCCTATTCAACAATACATCCCAACAGATTGGCTTTTAACATACAGCGGTCACAACGGTCAATATAGTTTTGGACTTGGAACATCATTCTCTGCACCTGAAGTAACTGGAATGATTGCTCACGAAATTTCTGAAAATAATTTATACAATAATCCAGATGGAGTTAAATCTAAACTTCAAAGTTCATTAGAAACTAATAAATATGGATTACCTTGTGTTACTCTAAACAAATTAGTAGGCAATAATAGTAATTCTAGTTCTAAGAATAACTCTAGCCATAATTCAAGTTCTAAAAAAGTAAATAATTCTAGTTCATCTGCAATTATTAATAATAGTTCTAGTTTGATTTCTTCTAATATCATTTCTTCAAACAGTTCTTCAAATAAGAGTTCTAAATCATCAAGCATCAGTAGTTCTTCAAGTCAATCATCATCTTCTGACGACGGCGACGATGACTGGTGGAACAGCAACTGGTGGTGGGGATACTAAAATTAATATAAAAGGATAAAAAATAGAAGAGGTAAGACTTAACGTCTTACCTCTTTTAAAAAGGAAAAAATATGAAAAAAAATCGTCATTATTTTACTACTGGAATTTTAATTATAGTTGCATTAATACTTATCTTTCATATTCAAATTACAAATTATATGATTAATAGTTTCCATCCTCATATCGATGAAACTGAAGTCTACGATGTTCCCTATAATTTAGATGATATAAAGTTAATTAATTTTTTTGATGTTATGAAAGCACGTATAAATCATCCTGAAATTCACGTGACAGGAATTGTTTACAATGAGAATTTAGGACTAAATGTACCTATTGCAAATGGCGTTGATAACACTATACTCTGCCTTTGTGCAGCAACACTTTCTCCTAATGAAAATATTGGAAAAGGCGATTATACATTGATGGCACATAATCCGCAATATAGTAAAACGACATTGTTTAGTCCGCTTTATCATAACGCTCACGTTGGAACAGAGATATACGTTACAGATTTCAAAAAGAATTATACTTTTCAAATTGTATCTCAAAAAACGATTTCCAAAGAAAAATATTCATGCCTATCATCTGATAAGCATCCAACACTCACGCTCATAACTAACAGTCATAAAAACAAGGAAAAAGAAATCTATATTGGAAAGTTAACGTCTGTAACCGATTTTGATAATCTTTCACAACATACAAAACGTTATTTAAAACAAAAAATATCTTACTAAATAAGTACAGGAGAAATTGTAAAATATGAAAACTAACAATATATTTAATCTCTTAAAAAATTCTGTAATATGGGTTCTGTCGATCTGTTTCGTTTTATATCTTATTTCTTTAAAAAGGCTTTTTTCAATCACTTTTTCATTCCTATATGTTTTGATATTAGGATTGCTTATTATTTGCATTAATATAATCAACAAAGATTGTAAAAAATTATCGAACCTTTTCAAAAGCATTTTTAAGTACTCACTTATTGGATTATTAATATATAATGCAGGAATATTTGTCCTTATAAAGTTTATAGAATTACTATCTCCGCAACAAAATTTTCATCCTACATCCATAAACTTAATAGGCAATACAATGAATTTAGTCCTTTGTTCTTTGTTTTTATATATTACAATGTGCTTTTGCTCAATTAAACTTAACGACAAAAATAAAAACACATATAAAGTAGCTACTGGTCATTTATTATTATCACTATTTTTATTTTTAATTTTACTCACAAGTATTATTGAACAAACTGATAATATGAAAATATATGGTATCAGTCAAACCGCTGATATTATCTTTATTGCTTCATTTCTATTGGCACTAGAAATAAATAATATATCTAATAAAGGATATATTTTATACCCAGTATTAATAAAAAAAGATATTATTTTACCTTTATTATCAATTATTTTATTAGTTCTTTCACTTTTCATGTGAAACAATTTGATTAATTTTCCAAATGGTTTAAATTTCCAAAAAAAATTTGATTTTTTATTTTGATTAGAGCATACTAAAAAATAGAGGAATAAAATTCCTCTATTTCACACACTCAATATTCCATTTATAGTCTGGTATTAATATATCAGACTATTTATATATTTTCTTTTATTAATTATTAATTTTTGTATTAAATTTCAAAAATTATATAACGAAATCATTGTTAATTTCCACAACTAATATTCATATAAACTGATTAAAAAATAACGTATCTGACATATAACTTCAAT
Organism: Ligilactobacillus cholophilus; assembly: GCF_030389495.1. NCBI lineage: Bacteria > Bacillati > Bacillota > Bacilli > Lactobacillales > Lactobacillaceae > Ligilactobacillus > Ligilactobacillus cholophilus. The sequence continues at coordinate 1,432,960 of NZ_CP127832.1, read as the reverse complement.
TAATAGGACATCTTTAAATTAAAATGACAAATAAAATGTATTTTTTATATATCTCGTGGAGAATAAGAGTATAATCTTTAAGATAACAAAAATAATGGAGTATAAAAAATCATGGAAAAAAGATTAACTAATAGCAGATATATTACTGGTTTTGATGGTATTCGAGCTTTAGCAGTCATTGCTGTTATTTCATATCATATTTTACCAGGAAGTATGCAAGGAGGCCTTTTAGGTGTCCCTATTTTCTTTGTTTTATCAGGGTATTTAATTACAGATCTATTATTACAAGAATGGGAACAAAATGAAGATATTAGCATTAAAAATTTCTATAATCGCAGAATCCACCGTCTATACCCTGGATTAGTGGTTATGCTTTTTAGCGTAACTGCTTGTATTACCCTTTTTCAACGTTCATTGTTGAAAGACATTAAATCAACAATCTTTTCTAATTTAGTGTATGTATACAATTGGGTCGAAATCGCACATCATCAATCATATTTCAATAATTTTGGTGTTAGTTCACCTTGGACTCATTTATGGTCACTGTCGATTGAAGGTCAATTCTATTTAATTTGGCCCATTATACTGTTAATTTTATTAAGATGTAATTTTAAATATAAAAATATCTGTATTGGAATTGCCACTACTGCTGTCATTTCAGGAATCTTAATGGCTCTTTTATATCGTTCTGGGCAAGATCCATCACGTGTTTACTATGGCACTGATACAAGATTATTCTCAATCTTATTTGGCGTTGGCCTTGCTTTTGTTTGGCCAAGCACAAAATTAAAAAAAGAATTGAAGATTCATAATAGAGTTATTCTAGACGCGATTGGTATTATTTCTCTTATTTTAATCATACTAATGTTCTTCAATATGAATGGAGAAACTGCATTTATGTATCGTGGTGGGATGTTTATTTTCTCCATTTTTTCAATGTTATTAGTAGCTGCCGTCGCTCATCCTGGTGCTGACTTAAATCGTCTTTTAACTAATAAATTATTTACATGGTTAGGTAAAAGAAGCTACGGTATTTATATTTATCAATATCCAGTAATGGTATTTTATGAATCAAGAGTCAATGTCGGCAATCATCCTCTAATGAGCGCTATAATCGAAATCGCACTTATTTTAATCATTAGTGAATTATCTTATCGTTTTGTTGAAAAACCACTACGTAGATTTAAATTCAAAAATACCTTCAAAGTGCTTAAAGCACGCTTACAAAATGGTATAAAACCACGCCAATTGCCATTATTTATTGTCTTAATTCTATTTTGTATTGCATCATATGGTATGTTCTTCTGCAAACCCACTGTTAATAGTGCTGACCAAAAAGATAAAGTTTCACTACAACATCAAATTGCAGATAACCAAAAGAAAACAGCTGCTCATAATAAGAAAGTTAAGTTTTCTACAAAACAAAAAATACAAAACAAGAAAGTTCTAATTAAAAATGGGCAGATCACTCCTGCTGGAAAAGATTTTGCTGCTAATTTACAAATCACTGGTGTGGGTGATTCTGTAATGGCTGATGCTTCTAATACATTACAACAAGAATTTCCTAAAATTGTAATTAATGCACAAGTCGGTAGACAAGCAAATGCTGCTCCAGATATTTTACAAACTATGAAAGATCAGCAACAACTTGCTTCTACTGTACTAATCAGCTTAGGAACTAACGGAACTGTTTCTCAAGATACTATCTCCAAGATTATGGATATTGTTGGTTCTGATAGAAATGTATTTTGGATAAACGTTCATGTCCCAACTAAGCCATGGCAAAATGATGTTAACGACACCCTTCAGAAAGCTCAGAAACAATATCATAATCTTCATATCATCGATTGGTATGATTATTCAAACAATAAATCTGATTGGTTCTATGCTGACAACGTGCATCCCAACGAAAATGGTTTGAAATACTATGGTGAATACATTTTAAAACAAATTCTAACATTCTATAATAATTAACAAAAAAGGTATTAGTTTAAAAACTAATACCTTTTTATTATTCAAATCTATATATTACAAATATAACTGTCATGTTTTGCTTGATCAAATTCATTTTCTGACTTTCCGATTACTAAAGTGGCTGTTACATTTCCAATTACATTTACTACAGTTCTCCCCATATCAACTAACCGATCTATTCCTGCTATTAATGCCAATCCAGAAACTGGCACACCAATCGCAGTTACTGAAGTCATTAATACAATAAATGAAGCTCCAGGCACTCCTGCCATTCCTTTAGAAGTTATCATCAACGTAACAAGTAATGTTAGTTGTTGTGCGATACTTAAATGAATATGATATGCCTGTGCCATAAATATGGCAGCTAAAGCTTGATAAATAGCAGATCCATCTAAGTTAAAAGTATATCCTGTTGGTATGACAAAAGAAGCAATAGATTTGGATACTCCTAATTTCTGCGTTTTCTGAATTAAACTTGGTAAAGTAACTTCGGAACTAGCAGTAGTAAAAGCCAAAACTAGCTCTTCTTTTACTGCTTTTAATTGATCAACAATTCGTAACTTAAAGATTCTAGAAGTAATCCCTAAAACTACAAAAATAAAAATCAACATCGTCAAATATGCTAAGGCAATAAATAGAATAAGAGGTTTTAAACTAGAAATTCCCAATTTAGCGATGGTCGAACCAATAAGTCCTGCAACACCGAATGGTGCAAAATGCATAACCCAATTTGTTATTTTAAACATTACAGCAGCTATTGCATTTAAGAAGTCAATAATTATTTGCCCTTTGTCGCCAATTGAAGCAATCCCTAACCCTAATAAAACACAGAAGAAAATGATTGGAAGCATTTCTCCCTTCGACAAGGCTGAGAAAATATTGGTTGGAACAATTGACATTAAAATTGTACCTAATCCAGAATTTTTATTTGCTTGAGCTGTATGTATATATTGTGAGATGTCTGCACCTTTTAATTTGCTAAGATCTACCATATAACCTAAATGTGCAACGTTGGATATAAAAAAGCCTAAAATAAAAGCAATTGTTGATAGAATCTCAAAATATATCAACGTTTTAAGCCCAATTCTTCCTAATTTTTTTATGTCACCCAAATTGGCAATCCCTACCGTTAAACTAGAAATAACGATTGGCAAAACAATCATTGAAATTAAATTAATAAATGTTGCACCTATCTCATTTGATAACTTAATAAATTGATTATTGTCATAGAAAATACATCCTAAAATAATCCCTACAACTAATCCAATTAAAATTTGCCATCCTAATGATAAACGCCAAACCTTCTTATTCATATTCAGTTACCCCCTAAATTAAAAAGCTTATTTCATCTAATTGTTTGGAAATCGACTTCCATGTTGATGGTTGTACTTCAGCAATATGTTGCTTTTCAAGCATAAACATACAAAGCCTTGACTGACCAATTCCACCACCAATGGAATATGGTAACTGCTTTTTAATAATTTTTTCATGAAACGGTAATTCTAAACGTTCTAAGCAGTTACATTCTTTTAGTTGTCGTTTCAATGATTCATCATCTACTCGAATTCCCATCGATGATAATTCTAAACTGCTATCTAATACAGGATCGTAAACTAAAATATCGCCATTTAATTCCCAATCATCATAATCAGGTGCCCGCAAATCATGTCTATTACCTGACTTTAGTTTTTTGCCGATTCCAATAATAAAAACGGCCTTCTTTTCTTTTGCAATTATATTTTCACGCTCTTTAGGAGTTAGGTTTGGATATCTATCTTCTAATTCTTGAGTGGTTATAAATGAAATTTCATCTGGAAGTTTACGTGATAGGTTTGGTACTTTTTTAAGTAAAATATCTTCGGTTGTCTTTAATGCTTGAAAAATTTCTGTTACCGTTTCTTTCAGAAAGGCTAATGAGCGCTGTTCCTTTGAAATCACTTTCTCCCAATCCCATTGATCAACATAATACGAATGAATCGCATCTAAGTCCTCATCTCGTCGAATTGCCCTCATATCTGTTACAATGCCATGTCCTGATTCAATTCCAAATTTATAAAGTGCATAACGTTTCCATTTAGCTAAAGAATGAATTACTTCTAAGTCTTCTCCTCCTTTGGTCATGAATTGTACTGGGCGTTCGACCCCATTTAAGTTATCATTTAAACCTGATTGTTTATCTACAAAAAGTGGAGCTGGTGTCGGAATCAACTTCAAATTTTTACTTAACTCTTCGCTAAAAGTTTGTCTTAAAATGTAAATGTCTTTGAGTATTTGATATTTATCATCCATAATATAATCCCTCCAAAAGAAAAAAGGTTATCTGCTTCTGCAGATAACCTTTGAATACAATCATCTAAATAATATGAAGATACAAAAGTATAGAATTATAAAACATGATTATCCGCAATAATATTAATAAAATATGTACGATTATTATTATTAACATTATTGTAATTAACCATTTTAACTCCTCCTTTATATCCCTTGATTGTATTATATTTTTTAATTTTTATATTGTCAATATTTAATATGATTAAATTTAAATTAAAAGCAAATTAAATTAATGACCAACCGCCTGAATATCATTTTCCACTATTGAAAACGCTTTCCTAACCTGTTAAAATATAGTTGTTCCCGGGGATAGTTAACAATTAAGGGGAGTCAATATTATGTTTTCATTTTTAAAACCTGCACCAGATTCTAAGAAAAAAGTGCCGGCAAATAAAATCAAATCTACATATATTTGGCGGCAAACAGGGGTATTATTAGCAATTTGTATTGGTTATATTGGATATTACATTATTCGGTTAATTTTTACGACCGAACAAACTCCAATTATGAAAGCATATCATTTTTCGACGGCACAAATCGGACTTATTTTGTCATGTTTCGGTATTGGATATGGTATTTCTAAGTTATTTATGGGTGCTTTAAGTGATAAAAGTAACCCTAATCATTATTTAGCAGCTGGTTTATTTATCTCAGCAGTCTTAAATATTTTTCTTGGGTCTACTCAAAATTTTTATGTGATGATGTTTTTAATGCTTGTAATATCAATAGCTCAAGGAATGGGAGCTGCAGCATGTCAACGTACAGTACAACTGTGGTGGGGAAAAAAACGACGTGGTGCAATTTATTCCATTTGGTCATCAGCACATAATGCAGGAGCGTTTGCGTGTGTAGCAATCGTTCAATTTGCAACTTTCTTATTCACTGATTCTATTCGTGATGTTTTTTATACTGCATCAGCGGTAGCAATTATTATTGGAATTTTCATTTTATTAGTTGGCAGTGATCGGCCAACAACAGTGGGTTTACCAAGTATTACTGAGTATACAGGGGATGTTATTCAGTTAGACACTGGTGAAGAAAATAATAAGGAAGTTTCGAGTTTAAGTCTACCCCAAATCTTTATGAAATATATTCTTAACAATAAAATGGTTTGGGCAATTACTTTAACTTCAATGTTTTTATATCTCGTTCGTTATGGCATTATGAGCTGGATTCCAAGTTATCTTGTGCAAAAAGGTTTTAGTCCCGATTTTGCCAAGTGGCTAGTGGGAATTTTTGAGCTATCAGCAGTTCCTGGCGTCATTTTAATTGGCGCAATTTCGGATTTATTAAAAAATTATCGTGCGATAGTATGTATCGGTTGTGTAGTAGGTTTGATTGCATGCTTAACAGCCTACTTTTTCAGTCAAAATCATGTTTTAATTGTGGTAATCCTACTTATTATGGGGAGTTTAATCTATGCTCCACTTACACTCGTAGGTCTAATGGTTAATGAAGCTGTTCCTAAATTTGCAGTTGGCTCATCTACTGGATTTATGGGATTTTTCCAATATATTTTTGGAGAAACACTTGCAACAGCCTTAATTGGCATTCTTGTATCAAAATTTGGTTGGGTTGCAAGTAATACAGTTTTGTATGCAGCAGCATTTATTGCATTATTCTTACTAATATATATTCTTATTCGCGAAAAAAAGGATATACAAGAAGAAGTTAAGGAAGCATAATTAAAAGACTTGCTTATTCAAGCAAGTCTTTTTTGTTAAGTAATCAACCTACTTTTGATTATAGGTTAAGCATCAAAATTATTTTCATTAGTATTAATTTGCAATAGAAAGAACTTGATTAATTCTCTTATCAAATAACATTATAACTGACACAAATAACATAATACTTCCAACTGCAAACACAGTTATTGAGTTTATATGATGAATTAAGCCACTTAATCCTGCTGCTATAGGATTCAAAGCACCAAACGCTGAAAATACAATTCCCAAGGTTGTGCCAAGTTTTGCTCTATCTACTAATTGTTGAATTTTAGTAATAAGAATCAGACTTGATAGAAAGTTAAAAATGCCATATATAAGCCAAGCACTAATTAATATTATTAATTTTTCAAATTCGTTTTCTAAAAAGATAAAAATAAGTGGCATCATTACAATCCCAACAGATTGTGCAATTAAGTAACTAGTGTATAATTTAGCTTTTTTTATAAAATAGTCTGAGAACTTGCTTAACAGTATGCCACAAATTAACGCTGCAATTGCAATTGTTAATTCTTGAATTGAATATGCAAACTTAATTTTTTTGAACTCTTGCCCTAAATAAATTGGCATTAGATAGTAAAACATCCAATAACTTAAATTAATCACACAAGCATATGGGAATAAAACCTTTATGACTGGAAACTTCCAGATACTTTTTAGATTGAAACTAATTTTTTGGCGACTTTCTTTTTTTAATAAATCCCTTATTGAAAAAGAATTTATTTTGCCTTGAACACTTTTTTCAAAAAATTTAACAACAAATAAACTTGATAAAAGAACTAAAAAAGCAATAATCAGATAAACAATTGATGGCTTAAATATTAAAATTAATAAGCTTCCAATTCCTGCACCAGCTACTGCGGCTAACTGTCCTGCTAGATTAAGATATGTGTTGTTTACAAACAATTCATTTTCATCAATAGATAATTCAGGAATAATAGATTCGGTAGCTGGTGTATAAAAAGCACTTAAAATACTCAATAGACCTGATATTAATATGACATTAAAATCGACATTTTTAGTAGCTAATACAATAATGAATAAGCCAACAAATAAAACTGATCTAATATAACTAATTACTTTAATTATTTGTTCTTTTGAGTAATTATCTGAAAAAATTCCTCCGATTGGTGACAATAAAATATCAAAAATGCCTACACTACCAAAAAGTGCAATTAGATGTTGATTTCCTGTAATATGTGCAATGTACCATATAGTATATATGTCAAATGCTTGAATTGCAGTTGTACTTAAAAAATCGTTTAATACTAATTTCCAAATTTTATTCAAATGAATACTCCCCCTACTACAATACTGTCTTTTTTATTTATATATCCTTTTCATTTTGCTGCTTTTTCTCCATAGTAGTAAAAAGCAACATCACTACTGCAATTAATGTTAATAAAGCAAATCCCATTTTTCCACCTAACTTTAATGCTTCATTTCCCGAAAACTTCCATGTGGATAAAATTGAAATAAAGGTTGCCATTAGAGTATTTCCAATTGATCCAGAATATTGTTGGAAAGTATTAAATAAAGCACTTAAAGTTGAACGATTATTCTTAGTAACATATTTACCTGCATCAGCCATCAAATTTCCAAATCCCATAGAATATCCAACTCTAAAGATAACGTAAATTAAAACTACTAATTCAATACTTAAATGTGGATAAAGTAATAAAAATAAAATCAAACTTATTACAATAAAAGTATTTGAAAAAAGAAATGTTTTAAAAGCTCCATATTTATCATAAAATTTACCGGTTAATGGCGAAATTAATGCCCCTACTAATGTAATAATCCAGCCAAAAATGGTGTCAAATGCAAAAGTTCCTCACAATAGATTGGCAAAAGAAACGCAATTGATAAATTAATAAATTGTAAACTGAAAAAATTAAATGCTCGTTTCTTTACAATCTTATTTTTTAAAACATTGAAATTTAAATATTTTTTTGAAGTATGTTGGTTATTATGGATAAATAGTATTCCTAAGCCGAGTAACATAACACTCATAAATACTAAATTTTTTAAATTTAATGTTCCTAATTGATTAACGAAAATACTAAAACTAACTAGCATCCCACCAAATAAAATTAAGCCTTTAAAGTTAAAAGTACTTAAAAATGATTGCCTATTTGAATCATTTTGATGAGGTAACGCATACATCCCAATAATAAACGCAATTACTAATAATGGAATTGTCCCCAGAAAAATTAATTTCCATGAAAATAAAGAAGTTAAAATGCCACCGTAAGTCGGACCAAATGCAGGACCAAAAGATTTAATCATCGTTACAATCCCATCATATTTACCATAATCTGCTTGATTAACGGTTGAAAATACAATTTGATACATTAATGGCGTTGCTAATCCTGTTGCAATTGCATTAATTAAACATCCAATTAGTAATATGATAAAATTTGATGCTAAAAAACTAGTAATCATTCCAATTAAGAATAAACATGAAGATAATATAAAAATCTTTTTTAATGAAAAGGAACGCATGACAACTGAAGTCGTGCTCATAATGATAGTTGCACAAAGATAATAACCTGAAGAAAGCCATTGAATAATATACAATGGCAAATTAAACTGCTTAATTAATGTTGGAAATGTAACAATCAACGATGTTCCAATCAAAATTCCAATAAATCCAAGACAACTACCAGCAATAACAGCTAATACAGTTTTATTTTTTGAATACATATTTTTCCGCCCTATAATCAAAATTAATCAACTAAATTGTAATTTATTTATCACTCAGACTGAAACAAAAAGATTATATTTTTTATTTTAATCAAATAGAAACATAAAAAATGCCCGAATAAGTTGACTAATCTTAAACGGACAAACTCTCTATATATAATACATATTAGTTAGCATTCTTTATGGTGCTTGATAAATAAAATACAACAAGTATACAGTAATTCACTCTGAAATAAAACAAATTCAAGCTCGATTTATCGCATCAAAATGTTTGATTACCTATGCTTTTTTCAAGAAAATGTTTAATATCTTTTTTACTGCCTTTTTAATTGGGCACCCTTCAAATTTTTCTTTCTCTTTAATATCAGCTAATTGATCACTAATTAATTTTAATTGTGCTTGTCTCTCTAATATCTCTTTGTTTTTTTGTTCTAAAATATCTTGTATATAATCTAAATTATCTGAAATATTAGAATGAATTTGTATAAAATTTAGTATTTCTTTTATTTCGCGTAAAGAGAATCCAAGATAAGTTAGTTTTTTTATTATTCTCAATAGAAAAAGCACATCTTCATCATAATCTCTATATCCATTAGATTTCCTCAAAGGAGATGGAATCAATTCAATTTTTTCATAATAACGTATTGTTGAAATTGGTAAGCCACTTTTTCTTGATATTTCTTTACTATTCATTTTTTTCTCCTTGACTATAAACTATACTTCATAGTATACACTTGAAAAGTATAATCCACTTTAAAAGAGATTCTAATCCTGTTCTTAAATCCACACAAAATTAAAATAATTATAGAAAGAATATAAATTATGAAAATAGCTACTGTTAATAAATATAACAAAAATAACATTCAACTTACTTTTAAAGAAGTTCCTATGCCCCAACCTAAAAAAAATCAAATATTAATTAAATCATTAACTGCTGGGGTTAATCCCGTTGATAATATGATTTCAAGAGGTCAATTAAAGCTTATATTACCGTATAAACTTCCTTTGATTTCTGGAAATGAGGTTGTAGGAAAAGTAATTAAAACTGGTTCAGATGTAAACGAGTTCCAACAAGGAGATCGTATTTTTGCTCGTCTTCCTTTAAATCATATTGGTGCTTTTGCTGAATACATCGCAATAGATAGTAATGCTGTTGCTAAAGTCCCTGATTATCTTTCTGATGAAGAAGCTGCTGCTATTCCTTTAACCGGACTAACTGCTATGCAAGCTTTCGATTTAATGAATATTCAAAAAGGAAAAAGAATATTCATTTCAGGAGGAACTGGCAGTTTTGGTGCAATAGCTATTCCACTTGCTAAATATTTTGGCTTATATGTTATTACAAATGGGAATGGTAACAATTCAAAACAAGTATTAAATCTAGGAGCAGATGAATTTATTGATTATAAAAAAGAAAATTATCTCAATGTTATCTCAAATAAAGTTGATTATATAATTGATACTCTTGGTGGCGAAGAAACCAAAAAACAATTTAAAATTTTAAAAAGTAATGGTAAATTAGTTTCATTAAAAAACATGCCAAATTATGAATTCGCTAAACAAATGCATTTGCCATTATCTAAACGTATTTTATTTGGACTTGCAGGTGCAAAGTTAGATAGACTAGCTGCTAAAAATAACCAAAAATACTATTTTCTTTTTGTGAAAGAAAATGGTCAACAACTTAAAAAAATTGCTACTATTTATAAAGAAAAACAAATGCATCCTCAGATTGATCAAGTTTTCCCATTTGAACAAATTAATAATGCTTTATCTAAAATCGATCAGGGACATTCTAAGGGTAAAACAATTATCAAATTTTGATTTTTGATAAATCAACTATTATAAATATTATTTGACATCTAATTATTGTTTACTATTTAAATCAATATAGATTTAAAAATCTAATAAAACAGGGAATAAAACTATTAAGTCTTGTTCCCTGTTTTTTCTATGAAGTAATTGTCGTTTCTAATAAGAAATAACATAATTTAGCCTTCTCTTTACACAACTATTTATAAATGTAATAATAGGCAACGATTAGATATTCTAACGAATATAAATGCCACAAATTAAAGAAAAGAGGACTATATTTTGTTATCTTTACAAAACGTTTCTAAAACTTTTGATAATCAAATAGCTGTTTCCAACCTCTCTTTTAATTTAAAAAAAGGTGAAACACTTGGACTTGTCGGACAAAATGGAGCTGGAAAATCTACAACTTTTAAAATGATTCTTAATTTTATCACCCCTGATTCAGGAAAAATTCTTTTTAATAAACATAAATTATCATATAAAGATTTAGATTTCGTTGGTTATATGCCAGAAGAACGTGGACTGTACTTAGATATGACAATTGAACAACAAGTTGTATATTTCGCTGAATTACATAACTATCCTAAAAGTAAAACCCTTCAAAATCTTAACTACTGGATGGATAAACTAAGCGTGAAAGGAAACAATAAAAGTAAAATTAAAACACTCTCTAAAGGCAATCAACAAAAAGTCCAATTAATTACTTCATTTATTCATCAGCCTCGTTTACTTATTCTTGATGAACCCTTTTCAGGATTAGACCCAGTTAATACTGAAAATTTAATTACAGCTATCATGGAGCTTAAAAAAAGAGGAACTACAATTATTTTTTCTTCACATAATATGCAAAACGTGGAACAAGTTTCAGATAAGGTACTTATGCTTGTTAATGGCATTACGAAACTAAATGGATCTGTTAATGAAATTAAAGATAGTTTTCCTAAAAATCGTATTTATTTAGAAGGTAATTTTAACAACGATATTATTAATTCATTTAATGGCATTAAAAATGTATCTCCATCATATCCAGGATTTATATTAAAATTTGATACCGAAAAAAATGCTCGCTTAGCAATTCAAAAATTAAAAAGTGATTACTATGACCAAACTAATGGATTTAAAATTTTACTTCCATCATTAGATAACATTTTCAAACATGTAATTACTCAGGAGGGGAAAAATTATGAAGAAAACATTGATTGTTGCTAAAAGTTTATTCACAAGAAGAATCAAAAAACCTAATTATTACTGGATGATCTTTGCTCCACTTTTATTAGTCATAATTGGGTTATTTTGTAATCATTTTATTCAAAAACAAATAGAAAATTCTAATCCATCAATTACAATCATTGCATCAAAAGATATAAAAAATGAAATTCTTCAGCAAAATAAACTAAGCAAATGTCATATTAATTTTACTGACTCCTCCCTTAACTCATTAAGCCAAGCTAAACTTTATTTAAATGATGGCAATTTAGATGGCATTTTATACGTTAAAAGCCACAATCTAAATAACATTAAATACTTTTATAAAAAACAAAATATGTCAGATTCATCTATTAAAAAACTTGAGCAACTTTTATATTCAGTTAAAACTCAAAATTTAGCTACAAAAATGGGACTCTCATTAAGTCAAATACAAGAAATTATTTCCCCGGTTAAAATTCAAACTTCATCAATTAATCATCATCAGACGAAGTCCAAACATTTTCAAAAAATGCAACAAATCAGTCAATTTATCGTAATTGGTGGATTTCTTATTTTAACCAGTTACATTAGTATTACAGGTTCAGAAATTGGAAGCGAAAAAGGAAATCATTTAATTGAAAGTGTTTTATCCTCAACATCAACTAATAGCTATTTTGCTGGAAAAATACTTGGCGTTCTATTTTTATTAATGTTTCAAGTAATGATATATGTATTATTAGTCGGAATCACCAATATTATCTTACCTATGTTTCATCAAAAATCATTGATTAATTTAGATTTCTTAAAAGGAGTTTCAATAAAATATATTGTCTTATCAGCACTGTTTATGATTGTTGCTGTAATTTTATATATTTTACTTGCAGCCATTATTGCTTCTTTTGTTTCAAGAATTGAAGATATTTCTCAAGCAACCAGTTCAGTTGCTTCATTAATATTGATTCCTTATACAATTGGATTAATTGCTTCATTACAACCAAATATTGAATTCATCAAAATATTTTCCTATATTCCATTTGCTAGCCAAAGTATTATGCCTGTAAGAATAGCAACTGGAACCGTTTCATATACACAGGGATGGATTTCATTATTTATTAGTATCCTTACATTGATTCCACTTTTCTTCACTGCAAGTACTATTTATAAACGGAATATTTTTAAATATAGCAATCATAATTTATTTTATAATTTAATCCACTAAGAATGAATAGTTGAATAAAAATAAAAACGGTAAAAAAGAGACTTGCTTTACGGTGGAGCAAGTCTCTTTTTTAGTACAATGTGCTTTTATTTCTCTAATAGGAGTAGAGCAATTCATTTAACTTAAAACAATATTTTTATCTGTTAAATTCTTTTATTTTTTTCAATTCCGTAAGTCTTTATTCATTTTCCCCTATCATTTAATATTAGAATTTTTTTGATTAATGATTTGATGATAAACGCAAGTTGTTAAAAGATAAATACTAATATAACTAAGGATAATTATCAAAATTACAATCCCACTAACTTTAAGAACTAGTGAAAAACTATAAATTGAGAATAGTTTTAAAATACTTTTAAGAGCTGGAAATGCAAATAAACTGTTAATTACAGCACCTATAATCGGTAATGCAAAAACCATCATTACTTGACTATGAATTGCTTTACTTGTTTCTTTATCAGTAAGTCCAACATTTTGCATCATTTGAAATCGTGATTGATCCTCATATCCCTCTGATAATTGTTTATAATAAATCATCATAACAGTAACAATTAGTAATATTAAACTTAAAATTGAAGCCAAGAAAAGAAATCCTCCATACATTTGATTTAGAATCACACTAAGCTCAGCCTTAGAAGAAATTTCCGTATTATCTAACTTTAATTTTTCCTGCATTTGTTTAATAAATTTAATTTGGTCTTTATTCTTTCCCTTACTATTAAAAAAATTAAGACTTAACATTGGTTGTCGAGTAATTTCTGTACAAAGTTGCTGATTTTTGACAATAATAAACACTGGTTGAAATATTGCATGCTGGTAATTAAAGTATAACTTGAAATTTTTTAACGATTTTGTTTTCAATTGAAATCCATTAATTGAAATTTTCCCTTCAACATTTTTATCTGGACTATAAATTAATGCCTCATGTTTTTTTAATTTTATATGATCATGTGTAACCCGATTATAATCACTCAAAGGAATTAATGATAATTGATATTTAGCTGTATTTAAATTGCTATAATCAAATTTTTGGTTAACAAATGAGCCATAAATGGGCGTTGACATTTTACTTTTTTGCCAATCTGTAATTTGTATATGATTTTTTTCAGCGGTTGTTTTTATTGTCTTAATTTGCTGATTATTAAATTGTTTAGGAGTTGAAATAATTACGTCATATGGATTCCATAATTTTAACAAATTACTTTTTCCAACAGCCATGCTTACTCCGCTAATCATAATAACAATTACTGAAGTACATAATAAACATATTGAAGCTAGACTAGCCCCATTTTCTCGCATTCGATGGAGCATTCCCGATATTGCAATAAAATGATTAGGTTGATAATAAAAATTTTTTCTTTTTTGAAGAAATTTCAATAATAAAATGCTAAACGAAGTAAATACAAGATATGTTCCACAAACCACTAAAAGAATTGCAAATGTAAATTTTATAATTGCGGCCATATTTGGCTTAGTATTTATTGCAATATAATAACCTAATCCTAAAAGAATAATTCCAATCACTCCGGAGATAATCGGAGTTCGTGGTTCCTTTTCATTTTTATTTGTTGAGTACCAAAGCTCAATTGGATTTACTTTTTTTAAATTTATAAAACGAATAATTATCATTATTCCAAAAATACTAGCAAAAAGAATACAAGTTTTTAAAATATCAGCAAACGAATTTTGATATACAAATTGACCAGTATTAAGAATTTTTTTCAAAACTAAAAAAGCAAAGTAATTAAAATTCATTCCAAGAATAATACCAATGATAATTGATGCAAAATAACAAATAACTTCTCGAATAAAAATCAGAATTCGTAAATTACTTTTAGTAAAACCAAGCATACTATACAATCCTAATTCTTGACCTTCATTCTTATTTAAAATTTTGTTGATATAGATGGAAAAAGCGAAAGTAATAATAATTGCAAAATAATCAACAATTCTTACTAATCCAATTAATTGTGTACCTAATTCAGCATGGACAATACTTGCATTATTTTTAATTGAAAGAATTATGTAATTAAACGCAACTAGAATTGAAGATGCAAATATAAATGGAAAATATTGTTTTTTATTATTCCAAATTCCACTTATTGCAAGCTTAAAATATGTCATATATTATTTTCCTCCTTATCTTAATAAAGCAGTCGTCGCTGTTGAAATTTTTGTTAGATAATCATCTTGTGATTGATCTCCACAGATCAAATCATGATAGATAATACCATCTTTAATAAAAAGCGTTCGTTGAGCATAACTTGCTGCAAGTGGACTATGCGTAACCATTAAAATCGTTTGTCCTGAATGATTGATTTTTTGAAAAAGTTTTAATAATTTTTCTGAATTAGTCGAATCAAGAGCTCCTGTTGGTTCATCGGCTAAAAGAAGTTCCGGAGAGGTAATTAAAGCACGTGCAGAAGCTACTCTTTGCTTTTGGCCTCCTGAAATTTCATAAGGAAAGCGATCCAGTAATCCAGTAATATTCAAGTTTTTGGCAATTGGTTCTAATTTCGTTTGCATTTCTTCCGGTTTCTTTTTTGCTAGAACTAATGGCAAAAAAATATTATCACGATTATTCAATGTATCTAAAAGATTGAATTGTTGAAAAATAAATCCTAAATGTTCGCGTCGAAATCTAGCACGATCTTTTTCATGGAGAGTCATTAAATTTGTACCATTAAGATTTATTTGCCCACTTGTTGCTTGCTCTAAAGTTGCAATTATGTTTAATAAAGTCGACTTTCCTGCTCCAGACTCACCCATGATAGCAATAAAATCTCCTCGTTTAACTTCAAAAGAAATATCTTTTAATGCTATAACTTGGTCTGGCTGGTGTTCATTATAAATTTTTTGAAGATGATTGATTTCAAGAATATTCATTTAATAAAGCCTCTTTCTTTATAATTCATAAATAAATTATAAAAAGGTTCATGTTAATTTTGTACTTACAGTATTAACATGAACCTTACAATTTGTTATTTTTATTCAATTAGTTGAGAATCTAAGCATAATTTAATAGTTGTTCCAAAATTAATTTTAGAAATAATTTGAATTTGAATATTTAGAATATCACATATTTGTTTGACAAGATATAATCCAAGACCACTTGAATTTTCATTATTACGAGAATTTTCGCCAATAAATCCCGCTTTAAAAACATTTGGAAGATCTGTAGCTAATATTCCAATTCCATTGTCAGTAATTGAAAGTACATGGTTTTGATAATTAATAACAATTTCTCCATTATTACCAGTATACTTAATTGCGTTTAGTAATAGCTGGTGAAAGATGACTTCAAACCATCTTTCATCAGTTAAATAAATCAGATTTCCAATATTATTATAAATTGAGATATTTTTGCTAATTGCTAGTTCCATTAATTTTTTAATAGATTGATTACATATATCTTTTAAATTTACTTTATTAAAATGTAAATCGTTATTAAAGTTATTTAGCCTTTCGTATGATAAAAGAGAATCTAGTTGGTTTTGAATTACTATAATCTGTTCATTTAGCTTATCTGATTGGACTAATGAAGAATTTTGCAACATTAATTTTATTCTTGTAAGTGGCGTTTTAATTTCATGCGACCATAGCTGAAAATAATTTTCACGTACCTGTTGTTTATGAATAATTTCATTACGTTCATTATTATATTTTTTCCAGTTTTTTTCTAATTCATTAAAAAAAAGATTATCTTGAAAAAATAAGTCATTTTTTCGATAATCATGATGCTTTAATTTATTTATTGTACTGTAATAATGAAATATGAAAATACAAATTATGCCTAAAGCAAATGGCCAAGTAAATTGAATAAAAGATAAAATTAATATTTTTTTTAGTTGATAAAGAAATACAAAACTAGCAAAAATCAAAATAATTATTGTATATATTATTAACCCTGGAAAAATTATTTTGATTATGTTTTTTAATTTTTCCATTGATATCCTTTCCCCCGAATTGTAATAATATGATCCTTAGTATCAAGTTGTGATAATTTGCGACGTAAACGACTGATATTAACATCAAGGATATTTTCACTAATAAATTGTTCACTATCCTATAATTGTTTAATAATTTCTTTTCTTGAAATAATCTTTTCCGAAGAATTAAAAAGTATTCTCAAAATAATCGTTTCAGTAGTTGTTAAGTGAAGTGTATTATCTTTTAATTTTAATGTATTTGTTAAGAAATTTAAATGAAAATCTCCTACAACAAACCTTGAATTAGTTAAATCATCTTTTTCTTTTACTAATAAGTTGATTTTAGCAATTAAATAATCCATTGAAAATGGTTTTTCAATAAAATCATTTGCTCCCACTGCTAAAGCACGTGTTCCTTCGCTATTTATATTTTGAGCGGTTAAAAAAATAATTGGAATATTACTAACTTGCCGAATGCGTTGTGTCCAATAAAAACCATCAAAACTAGGTAAAGTGACATCCATTGTAATTAAATCTGGGTCATTTTCAATAATTTCATTATCAATATTCTGCCAGTCACTAACTATTTCAGTTTTATAATTCCATTTTTTCAATGCCTGTGAAATTTCATTTAAGATAAATTCATCGTCTTCAATTAAAAATACTTTTATCATAATTTTTCTTCCCCATAATTAACATTCATTAACATTATTCTAACAAAGCATTATTTTTTCACAATCCATATATTTCGACAAAATTTAATATGTTTTATTGTCAATAATATATATTTACTTCTTTTTTTAAATCCATTAATAAATCATTTTCATCAAAATTAGATAAAATACTTATTCCTTTATCTACTATTATATTTTTATTTTTTATAACTATCCCATGTCTTACTAAAAAAATCGCAATATAATCAAATCTCTTTGTAGAATATATCAAATCACTATATTGTTCTAATATATGGTTACACCCTTCTAGATCATCATTATACAAATAAATAGTTGATAAATTAATGATCAGTCTACATATTATATCCTTTGAATCTTTATAATTATCATATTTTTCCAACTGGTCTAACAACTTGCTTGTTAATTCATTAATAACTGGAAATGGAAAGATAAATAAAATATTATTTAATAACAAAATATCATTAAAGTACCACTCTTCCGATTTTTTTATTTTTTTCCAGATAGATTTAGCTAATTCTTTAGACAACTCATCAAAATCCCTACTTTTTTTCAATCGTTTATCAATTAGTAAAACGTTTAACATTTCTTCGAGATAAAGATCATTATTTGTTTTTAAATATTTTATACAATCATTGATTAATGAATTTAATTCCCCTTCATCATAATTTTGCAAAACATTTTCGATACGATGAATTAATTTATCTCTCAAATTTGGACTATATTCATTACATAAATAGTTAAATTCATCAAAAGTCATGTTTATTTGTTTTAATAAATAATCCATAGTTTGATAACTTGGCATTAGTTTACAATTTTCTATTTTAGATAATGTTGATCTAGACAATTCATCTGAACATATCTCAGATTGAGAAATATTTTTTGATTTTCTTATTTTTTTATATATTTTCCCAAAATTCCACTTCATATTATTGTCTCCCAAATGTGCGTATAATCATCAAATTTATATATATTAAAAATATTAGTATATGATTAGAATGTTAACAAGGGAGAGTTACATATAAAAAAATATTTTTTATTTATATATCTATGTTTAACGCTGTATTCTTAAAATGTGCGTATAATCATCAAATTTATATATATTAAAATATTAGTATATGATTAGAATGTTAACATGAGAAAGTTACATATAAAAAAATAAATTTATTATCAATATGTTCTATAGTTTTATGGTTATTTGTAAACTAATTTCTTTAGAAATGGATAGTAGAGAGGGTGTTCATAGATGACTAAAGAAAAATATTTAAATAGAAATACTTATTTACTAAGTTTATTTATATATAATTTAGCTAGAGTTCTTCCTCATGCCATTTTAACAGTTATCCTATTGAATAAAGGAATGTCAATTTCTGATATTGCTGTCATTCAAAGTTTTTTTATGTTAGCAGCAATCATTTTTGAATTTCCTTCTGGATTTCTAACTGATATTTGGTCAGAAAAATTCATGTATCAATTATCATTGATATTACTAGGAATATCTTACTTTATTACAATGGTTTCAAACAAATTCCCCATCCTGTGTATCTCATGGTTTATATATGGAATGAGTTCTGCTTCCATGAGTGGATCTCTTGATTCATATTTTATACGTAGAGCCAAAAGTGATGAAGAAATTAAACACATCAATGTATTAATTAATCACTCTACATTATATAGTGGTTTAATCGGTGGTGGAATTGGATCATTTATTTATAAGGAAATTAACATTAAAATTTATATTATTTCACTAGTACTAATTTTCTTTTCACTAATATTAATAACTTTTATATTTCATCCCCAAAAAAATATCGAAAAGCCAAGTAATAATTTCGAAAATTTTCATAATATTATCAATGATTTAAAACAAATTACTAAACAACATCGATTAATAATATCAATAGCATTATATGGTGTTTTTGAAATAATTACCCAATTATTTTTTCAATTTTGGCAAATTAATTTTTTAAAACAACATTTTACAAAAGCCTACTTCGGACTTTTATATATTCTTTTTCAAGTTATTGCAATTTTAGGTAATTCATTATTTAGTAAATTCGATTTTTCTAAAAAATTACCATTTCTAGTAGTAAATATTTTTATTTTCTATTTTTCTTCACTATTAATCAAAAATAAAATACTTTTTTTATTTTTAATAATCCTATTTTTACTACCATTCAATTTATACAATAATCAATTAGTAGTAAATATTCAAAAAGAATCTTCAAATAAAATTGTTGCATCAGTCATTTCATTGTCAGAAACCATATCTAGTATAGTTTCTGTAATTATCTTATGGATAATCGGAATTTTAAATAATCATTTAAACTTTTTACTTATTGAAAAAATAATGATATTAATCTTTACATTACTTTCTTTAATGTTAATCAAATTTTATTCCTCCAACGAGAGAAAAAATTAATTTTTTTCAAGCAAATGTGATTTTTTGTCGAAATATAATTAAAGAGAATCATCCTTTTTTCTAGAGTTCTTTTAGTAAATTTTGCATAACAAATCGCCTGATAAAATACCTAATTCTATCAGGCGATTTGTTACTTGTTAACCCATTTACCTAAAGACCGACAAGCGATGACATATATTTTTCAACAAGAAACTAATGCAAATAAATTTATATTATCACTAACATTCTTATGACATATTTTTTAAATAAACTTATAAAAATCTGTTTTATTCATTTTTTCTCCTCTTATCTGTACCTAATCCAAATGGAATAAATAATGCTACTATCCCTGCACAAAGTAAATAAACCTTAGAAAATGCCAATGCAATTTGCTTATTCATTACTGATTTAATTTTTTTAATTACTTTTTGAATTCCATAAAGTTGAGAAAGCATTCCAATTTTACTCAAAATAATCTTTTGAGACTGTGTTAATTTTTCCACTGATAATGAAAATGGCGATTTTTCTTTGATTAAAGTATTAGTTATATTCTCTTCAGCTTTTAAAAGTTGTTCATTGCTACTATAAAGCTTAAAGAAAATTGATTTCGATGTTGGTTTATTTGATTTTTTTATTACCTTTCTTAAAGCATTATCCTTTGTTATCTTACTGTGCGATATTTTTTCAGTCCCATTTTTTGTATATTTTCTTAATTGCGAATTAAGTTCTTTTTTTACATCAATACTTACCGTACTATTTTTAATCTCTGATTTTCCTTTATCATAAATATTTGTCTTAGCTATTGAAACATTTGAACTCAAAAATGTCATTAATATGGCAACTCCTAAGCATGTTCCAAATTGTCGTGCCGTATTCACCATACCTGACCCTAATCCATTTTTTGATACTGGCAAATACTTTACGGATGAAACTAAAGATTGTGATGTAAATCCAAAACCAAAGCCATTAATTATTAAAAATAAAATTGTATTTTCAATTGGTGTACTTATTCTCACTGTCGAAAGTAAAATCAAACTTGTTACTATTAAAACCAATCCTAAACAATTAACAAGATTAGCATTGACTTTTCCTGCAATTTTAGTACCCAATGGCATTGAAATTATCACTGTAAGTGAAACAACTACTGTGATTAATGAAGCTTTTAAGGCTGAATATCGTAAGGCATCTTGTAAAAAATAATTTAAAACTAATGTTGGACAAACTAGACTAAATCCAGTAATTCCATAAACAATACATGAATTAGTAAAGGTTTTTTCTTTAAAAAGCTTAAAGTTAAACATTGGATGATCTGAATGCTCTTCAATTAAACAATATATTATAAAAATAAAGAGTCCTGTAATAAGACTGGTAATTATAACTGCTGAACGCCAACCATAGTCATTACTTTTTAATAATGCAAACACAATTAGTAACATTGAAATTGAAAGTGTGATTATTCCTAAATAATCAATTTTTTTACTAGTCGTTTCGTCATAAGACTCATTTACAAAAAATAAAATAAATAAAAACGAAATAATCGCAAATGGGATATTAATTCCAAAAACCCATCGCCAATTTAAATAATGTAAAATCACCCCTCCAATTGGCGGGCCTCCTGCAGCAGCAAGTGCTGAAATCGCTCCGCCAACGCTTGCAACCATTGGAAGACGTTCTTTTCCAAAAATATTAACCCCAATTGGTAAAATTAATGGTGTAATTATTGCACCACCGATTCCTTGGATAAATCGAAAAATAATCAACTGTCCTAAAGTCTTAGATAATGCACTAGCTAGCGAAAATCCACCAAATAAAATAAGACCAAATAAAATTAATTTCTTTCTTCCATGTTGATCAGCAATTTTCGAACTGGGTAACATAAAAACTGTTACGGATAATAAATAGCTTGTAGAAACCCAAGTAGCATTACTCATTGTTGCTCCAAAATAATTTTGAATACTTGGTAACGTCACATTAATTACTGTACTATCTAAAATCCCCATAAACATTGCAATAACAAGACCAATAAAGCTCAGATATTTTACACTTTTCTTCAAAATATCACTCCTCGTTTGTATATATAGTATTCATTTGTTAACTATGTTTACGTTTGTAGTATAATACATTTGACAGCAGTTTATTCATGCTTAAAGAAAGTTATACAATCAGAGTTATTTTGTTTAGTAAGGAGAAGATTACATGAATGGAAAAGAAAGAATTGCAGAGCAATCAAGAACATGGCTTTGGGAATCTTTGGAAGAATTATTACATCAAAAAAAGTTTTCTCAAATTACTATTACAGAAATTTGTAGTAATGCTGACTTAACAAGAAAAACATTTTATAATTCTTTTAAAAACAAAGAAGATCTTGTTGTATATCAATGTAGAAAAGTTGTAAATCAATATTTTAAAGAATTGCAAAATATTCCTAGTAATAAAAGAACATTAGAGGAAACACTAAAGACATTTTTATATTTTTGGTGGGATAATCGCAATTGGTTATTACTTTTAAAAAGTCAGAATCTTTTTTCAGTATTAGTTGATACATGGTTAGCTACTGCCTCAACCAGATATAATTGTTTTGAGGCTTCTTGGCATATGCCATCTAATAATAAGGAGGAGACTAAATATTTAATGAGTTTTATTCTAGGAGGGTTAGCCAATGTATTATCTGTATGGTTTTCTAATAAACACCCTAAATCCCCTGATAAAATGTATATAATAATCAAGCATATTATAAGTAATCATTAATTAATTACTAAATAATATATCTATGAGAACAAAAAGTTTTCAATAAATGATTTTAAATTAATTTCTAAATAAGTTATCTAAATTAAAAATCTTATTTAAGATTTATTAATAACTGACAATCTTGAAAGAATTACGACTTTTGATCAAGATATCTTATTTAACAAATAAGATCCAAATTATCTTACCTCCTGATATCTTATAGATTAACTTTGTAATATATTTTAAACTCATAAAAATATACGAATAAACAAGCAAAAAATTTTTTATACAACTTACTTAAATAATATAAAGATGGTACACAAAGCTTAATTAGATAATTTCACAAAAAAATTATTCTTTTTCTTAAAGTGCTTTTAGTAGATTTTTCAAAAAAAACGCCCAATAGAGTGTCTAATTCTATCAGACGATTTCCTTATATACGGTTTAAGTGGCAGCAACTACTTGTGCTTGTTTAACCACCAACTAAATAAGGATGTTGTGCAACCTATAAACAAGGGCGCTACAACTGTTGGAAAAATTAAAGAAGATAAAAAATGAAAGTTGGATATGCTCGTGTTTCAACTACAGATCAAAATTTAGATCGTCAATTCGAACAACTTCAATAAGCAAATTGTCAAAAGATTGTTCAAGAAAAGATTTCAGGTAAGAATACTAACCACCCTGAATTACAAAAATGCTTAATTTCATTCGTGAAAATAATGAGATTGTCGTAATCATTATAAGTAGATTAGGACGTAATAGTCGTGATATTTTTAATATTATTGAACACAAATTGCTAATCAAGTTGATACTACGAGAAATACAATTTATCGTATAAAAAAGAACTTTAAATATAACGAAAAGGAAAGAGAAAACTCTTTCCTTTTCGTTATACTGGCCTTCATACTGAACGGTAACTTTCCTTGTTTAATGAGCTACTTTAAAAATAATTTAATAAATTATGAGATACAATCGGTTTTGTTTATTAAGTACTTGATACATCAATAAAAATTAACTAATTACTTTCATTCATTTACATTAGAAGTAATTCTCACATATCCCACTAGTCCAACCAATGCAATTATAAATAGAATACTTCCTAGCATACCTATAATACTAGTTAAACTATACATTCGGCTAAATATGCTAATTACCCATGAACCAATCGTCATTAATAAAGATTCGCCAAAATAGACAACGGACATTGCGGTTGCTCGTATTCCTTCATAAGATAAACGCTGAATCTCTGCTTCAAAAATTGTATTCCAGAGTTCAAAAGCGATGTTAATAAATGTTAATCCTAATAATACAAATGACAAGTGATGCCAAAGAAAGCTTCCAAAACATATACAACATCCCAATTGCAACACAAATGACAAAAACATTGGCCGAATGAATTTTGTGATTTTATAAAGAAAAGCTACAATAATTCCAGCCACTAACGCTATTATTCCGAAAACAAAACCTGCCTGGACAACAGAAAGTCCTTCTTTAGTCAACATTAATGGTCCATATTGATAACTAATCGTAACGGCCGCTGATGAAGTACACATTAGCAATAGTAACCATCGAAAAGCTCGACTTTCTCGTATAAATGCTTCGAAACGATGCCAAATTTGCTTAAATGACTGCAAGTTTTCAGCTTCATCACCGCCAAAATCAACGGGATTAATGCTTAATGCCACTAAGAAAGCTAGTGCTCGTATTAAAATACAACATATAAATAATGCCGTCCATGAGTATTTCGCAATTTGTCCACCTAAAGCATTACTAATTGCCATTCCAAAAATTGCTACCATATTGAAGTAGCCGGAATATTTTAAAAATTTCTTTTTCTCAATTTCTGAGACTGTTTCATACATCAATGAAACGTCTGTTCCAGAAATAAACGCTAACCCAAGAGCAAATAAAATAAAACCGACATATAGCAACCAGTGTTGTGCTGGAAAGAAAAATGTAATTAAATATAAAATACTTAATATTTCACCTAGTAACAACGTATTTTTATGGCCTAAACGATCGGAGATAATGCCTGTTGGAAATTCAAAAATAAATTGACATATAGTGAATATACTTTCTAGTAGTGCAATTTCACCAACAGACCATCCCATCTGTTTTAAATAAATCATCCACATAGCCAACTCTAACATAATATTAGATAGACCATTATAAAGTATTACTTTCTTCATTATTTTTTCTCCTTTCAACGTCATTTAAATATCTGCACTATAATTACCAAAATCTAACGACTGAATATTTCCCTTTTATATATGATTTCCCCCATAGGCATTTGTAGGATAATTTTGCATATACTTTCTCGATTTGATAATTAATCAATTTTATTATAAAAAAATTTATTTTTCAATGATATTTTTAATCTAAATTTAATCTTTTGAACTTGATTTTCTATAAATAAAAAAGATATTAATTTCTAGTCTTTTTTAACTTTATTTATTTCTTCTTCAAATTTTGATAGTACTGCAAAAGGAAACATTACTTTTAAGAGAACTAAAGCTTATGATCATATTTTTTCTGATAACAAAGGACGTAATTTATTGTTTAAAAATATTACCAACTTTATAAAAATGAATCTATTAAACTAATCTGCTTATCCCTATAAATTGTTAGGTCAGTTACTAAATGATTAGGATGACAGTATTTCTAGCAAATTAAAATAAAAAATACAACCAATAGACTAAAATAATAGCCTATCGGTTGTATTTTTATAGCTAAATGTAAACTTACTTTTTTTAATTTAACTGTTGAAAAATTTCTTTTATATTCGCTTTATTTAAAGCATCAACCATCTTAATACTATTACGTTGATAATCGAGTTTTTGATAATGATTTAACACATGTATTTTGGCCAATTCTCGTTTCCTTCGCGAAAAGGATGAAAAACTCACCCTTATGTCCCTTTTAATACACTACTTTAAAGATAAGGAAAATTACCTTTATATTTACTTGCAATTTTGTTTGCTAATTTATATAGCCTATCTATATATTCACTTTGTTTTGTTCCAACATGTCTCATGAAGTAGTAACTCAAGCGATAAATTAACATAGTCGCAACATAACTTGGCAAATCATCCTTTTTTAATTGTTTAACTGCTGTAACTAAAATGCTCTCTAAATAGTCATCTAATTTAACATTTTGATGAACCAATTTAATAGCATCTAACATTTTAGTCTTATCTTCTTCTTTAGACATTAAATGCTAGAGCTCCATTCCAAAATCCATGGTAAGTAATATCACTAATACCATTTTGATTCCAATCAACATAGCAACGATATGTATTGCAATGTATGTCATTGCCACAGTAATTGTCAGCATGTACTCTTGACACACTTCCGTTTAATACACATGTTACAAGCGAAGCTGTCAACACCATCCCTATTTTTTTCATAATTGTCATAAGTAATATTTCCTTCCCCTAAAAAAACAATTTTGTAATTCCTTTCAAAAATTTTATCCTTATTGTACAACGTTTATCATATTTTACAACATTTTCTCTGAAAAAATATCAATCTACTTTTCACAAATTCAATATAAAATTACCATCACATACACCTGTTAATTGTAAAAAAGAAGTCTGTTCATTCAATACAATTGCTCAGTCCTTTTATACAATTAATATAGTTATAACTATTTGTATTTTGATGACAACAATGCTAACTTGTAGATAATTTAGAAGAATGGCTAAAAGAAGGAGGAATAATTATTATGTTACGTTGGTTTTCTGGTGGTCAAGAAAGAGGTAATAATGCTATTGATTTACTAACTAAATTAGCAAAAGTATTTGATAAGAACACACAATCATACAGAATTATAATCAAATTTATCAAAGAATTAGAATCACCCAATAAACCTGTACCTTATATTTTAAGTACCTTCAATTTAGAAATAGCCAAAGCAATACAACAAGATGATATTAACTTGAATAATACGCAAGCTCAACTTTTAAAAAAAATACGTGAAATATCTAACATTAGATATGGGGGCAATATTTAATAACTACTATGAAATATAATAAAGATAAACTACACCAATTGTTATATAATGCAATTGCAGTCATGAAATACCAAGATACTAATACTGCTATCAAATTGGCTCAATTAGATCAGCAAGTTATTAAAGGCAACAATAAAAAAATTATCAGTGCTAAAATTGCCAATATTTTAAGTACATACTTAATGGTGCACCGTTACAAGGCGCCTAAAAGTGTTATTGATTTGCAACAGTATGTCGAAAAAATCGCACAAGTATACAATGGGAACTTTGATCCTATCATGTGGTTTCAATAAAAAAAGAAGATGTCTTCCCCCCATCTTCTTTTTTTATTCTCCTAATATTTCCGGAGAAATAACATAAAATTTTTTAATGGAAAATAGAACCTATTGTAGTTCCTATTCCCACCTGTCCTATATATCTTTGAGCAATTGTGTTAGATACATTATATAATTTTTTTGTTTTATCGTTTAAATGCAATTTCCCCATTGAACGTACATAAAGACTTGAAATATCTTGAGATAAATGCACTGCACTTACCACAAGATTTTTCTTACGTTCAAACTCTCTCGCTACTTCATAAATACTTTCTTTTACTTTTTTATTAAATTCATCTGTGTTTTCTGAAATGGAATTATACGCTTCACTTAACATTGAAAAATAACTTTTATCATCTATCATAAACACCCTTCTTTATTCATTTAACAGTGTTTTAAACATATAATAATCTAGTTATCTTTAATTTAATGTAAGTTTTTTGACAATTATAATCCAATAATATGATTAAATCTAACACGTCAAGTCATATTAAAGAAATAACACAATAATAATTAATGTTGGGAAAACTATCCACCAATATTTTGCAAGGAAATCCCAAAAATTCATTTTTCCATATCGCCGAACATATAAATTGGTCTTAGGATTTAATACAAATTCATCTGTATCAACACTCTTTTTTTGATCATCAACTCCTAGAATTAAATTATCTAAACTAACATTAAAAATCTTAGACATTTTAATGATCTTTTCAAGATCAGGAACAACATCTCCTGATTCCCACTTAGAAACTGACTGTCTAGTTACATATAACATTTCCGCCAACTTGTCTTGAGACATTCCCAATTTTTCTCGATATTTTTTGATTTGTTTGTTTAATAACATTTTTACCACACCTCATTTTTTATTTATATTTTTATTTTTATATAATTTAGCCTATTTAAAAAGCAAAATTTAGGATAATATGAATAACCGCAATTGATTTTAACGCAACTATTATTTTACAGTTTGTTAAATAGTGGTTGCTTTTATTGATATATCAAATTTATCAATAATTATTTTTAAATTTAAATTTTAAATTAATTAATCAAATTCCAAAAGAAAAAATTTAAACTTTATCATATGATAATAAAAATAGTTTTCTCATTTTATTACATAAATAAAATTATTAAATGGAGGATATAACATTGGAAATCAATTTTAAGAATATAAACACTGCAGGTCTTGAAACTTCGCCTTATGCAACTGAATTAGCTGGAGTACGTGCTCACGAAGCACGTTATTATTGGAATCATTTCAAAACTAAATTCGAAACATTTCCTGCACAAGAACATATGGAGATTGTTAGTAAAATTAATGAAATCTTAGCTGAACGTGATCTAAAATTTAACTATCAACCTCTTGAAATTGCTAATTTTATGACTGAAAATATGTATCACCTCTATGTTTTTTACCAAAATGGATTATCAATCAATGTAATGTATGATTTAAATGAACCTAAAAATCGTGCAGTAGGTTTTAAACTTTGTGAACATATGGAAATTCCATCAGAATTTGAAGGTAAATTTAAATTTGCAAAAATGCGATCAAAACTTGCAGGAACAATTCGAGGAACATACTTTAAAATAAAAAAAGAATATTCTTTTGATAAATAATAATAAATATTTATCAAAACTATACACAATAGATAATAGAAAGGGTAAAATATTTAGAGTATCATTGGGGGAATTTTATTTGGGAGAGTGTCTGCTATGAAAAAAAAGAATTTAGATGCACCATATCGTACTTGGGCAAATGTCCCTCTAAATGAAGATAAAGAAACACTTCAAAAAATAGAAGAAGAATATAACGAATTTGTAAACCGTGAACACTTCAAAAAAGTAGTAAAAAAAATACTAATTGGAAGCCTAATTTTAGTTGGTATTTTTTGTTTTGTTATTAATTTAGGTAATCCTACTTTTTTAGCAATTTTTGCAGCATCATTATTTCTAGATTCATTTTCAAATAAGAATTAATAAAGAGGTAGTTAAAATGACAAATAAAGATATAATATATTTGAGTGGCTCATTTTTTAATAGCTCTTATGTATTCACTAATAAACACAACGGTTTATTGTACTTAAAAAAAGATGGTAATTATTATCGTCAATTAAATAAAGATAATCCTCTTGTATATAAAAAAGATGATACTGTAAGTGAATTAAAAGATTTAGTGAATGAATACTGGTATGACCCCATTTCTCCATATAGTGAGACTGGATCTAAAAAGGTTCACCAGTACATTCGCATGACTCTCTCAGAGTTTAAAAAACCTAAAAATTGGTGTATTTATAGTTTTACTTACAAACAATTCGTTTCAGATCTAAGTGAACTGCCAGATTATTATTCCAATTTATCTACTCTTGTAACCATAAATGAAGGTTGTGTCAGGTTTAAATTTAATGACAATCTTTATGTTCCTAAAGAACTAATGGATTATGGTATAGAAAATGTCAGAATAGTTGTATGTAAAGATCAATTGTATTTAAATTTTAAAAGAGAACTATCTGATGGAAATTACTCTATTATTTATGATAAAAATTTCCATCCTGTTCAAGCTAAGGATTTGAATTTACCTGAATTTTACCTTGATTAAATAAAAAGCTCTAAGGGCTTTTTTTTAGTAAGATTCATCATGTTTTTTCATTACCTTTTTAATCTCCTCTTCAAATCCTGCTAAAGCAGAGAATGGTAAAAAAATCGCTGCTCGTTCATTAAGCGGCATTCGATACTGGTCTTTATGTTTGGCATAATCATAATTAATTAATTTTTGTGCATCATATTTCATGCCAAATGTCCTCCAATTTGTTGATTTCGACGTAATGTCATTGCTTTATCTTGTAAATCAGTTCCTCGAAAAAGTGCATTTTTCCCAAAACGTTCCTGAATTGCTAAAGTTGTTTGTTGTAATGTCATTTGTTTAGCTAAAGTTTCATCATCTTGAAAATCACAAAATAAATTTCCCTGTTCATAATTTAAAACTTTTTCATGACAATCTTTTAAATGTTGAGCTGTAAGTGTAACTCGTCGCAATAAATATTTTGGTTCAACAATTTCATTAAATAAATAAAGTAACTTTTCCTTAAGTTCATTTTCCAAGTTAGTATATTGTTTTAATCTAATACGACCATGCACTGATTTAGGTCGTATTCTTCCAAAACGATCTATTTCGATTTCATCAATATTATCAACAAAATTTAAAGTTTTACTATCATAATGAATACTCAAAGTTACTTGATCTGTAATTTGATAAGTTGTTGCCAATTTTAATGCTAATTCTTGACTCATTTCTTTAATAATCATCAGTCCTTCACTATAACTATAAGGTTCATTCAATAATTGCCCTACGCATAAGCAATGATTTTTAGGATGATAATTATTAATATCTGCAATCGTTAAATCTTCAAATCCCCAAGCATGATCAATCAAAATTTCTGCATTTACTCCAAACTCCCGATAAAGTAATCCTTTATTATATTTATCACTTAAACTTCCTACGGAACACGCTGCTACCTCACCCATTGTATATATTCCTAGTTTTGCTAATCGCTTGGCATAACCTTTGCCAACCCGCCAAAAATCTGTAATCGGTTGATGATTCCACAATAGTTGACGATAATGTTTTTCATCCAGTTTAGCAATCTTAATGCCTGACTTAGTAGGTGACATATGTTTAGCTACAATATCCATTGCCACTTTTGCTAAATATAAATTAGTTCCAATTCCCACAGTTGCTGTTATGCCTGTTTCCTGATAAATATCTGCAATAATTTTCTCTGCTAAATCTGATGCCTTACAATGATATAAAGTTAAATAAGATGTAATATCAATAAATGCTTCATCAATTGAATAAACATGAATATCTTCCGCTGCAATATATTTCAAATAAACACCATATATCTTTGCACTAATCTTCTCATATAATTTCATTTGAGGTTTAGCAATAACATATTCCAATTTTAATGCTTGATTATTTAATAATGCAGTTCTACTCGTAGAACTGCCACCAAAATGATGTCCTAGAATTTTCTTACGACGCTCATTATTAAACCGTTGTGCAAATTGTTTGACTTCAAATAACCGTGGCCTACCTGAAATCCCCCAACTTTTTAATGCTGGAGATACTGCTAAACAAATTGTTTTATCTGTTCGCGATTCATCAGCAACTATCAAATTAGTATCTAAAGGATCTAATCCTCTTTGATGACACTCTACTGAGGCATAAAAAGATTTTAAATCAATTGCTAAATATATTCTTTTCAACCTATTCGCCTCCATCAGAACATACGTTCGTTTAAATTATATCATATAATAAAAAAGATATTAGTTAACCTTTTAACTAATATCTTAAAAAAATCATATTATTTTTTCTGATGATTCAATCTAACTGCTAAAAAGTCACCCGTCAATTGAATAATTAAAACAAAAATCAAGATAATTAACGTTGCAATACAAGTCACATCATTATTAAAACGATCATATCCATATGTAATCGCAATATTTCCTAATCCACCAGCACCAATCGCACCGGCCATTGCAGTCAAACCAATTAAACTAATAAGTGTAACAGTTGATACTCTAATAATTTCTGCTCTTGCTTCTTTTAAGTACACATCAATAATAATATTCCATTTACTAACTCCTAATGCTTGAGCCGCTTCGATTTTATCAAAACTGACACTTTCTAATGTAGCTTGAATTTGACGTGCATAAAATGGAAAAACGCCTAGTGATAATGGTACAATAGCTGCAATCGTTCCAATCTGTGTTCCTACAATCCATTGGGTAAATGGTGCAATAAAAGCTAATAAAATAATAAATGGTACTGCTCGAAAAAGAGAAACAATTTTATCACAAACAGAATACCAAAAATGATTAGCCATGATTCCATCAGGTTTAGTAACAACTAATAAAACTCCAAAAATTAATCCTAAACAACCACCAATTATTGCTGGAAAATAAGTCATAATAAGTGTTTGACCAATTGCAGTTCCCCAACCTGCATCACCTGTCCAGCCCAAGTTGTATACATTTGGTAAATACTTAGCTATTAAATGTGTCATCCCAAACCCTCCGATCATCTATTTTAATAACTTCAACATTACGTTTTTTTAATAATGATGGAACTTCATCAAGTTTCATTTTTTCACCAGTAACTAAAACAATCATTGTTCCTACTGGTGCATTATCTAAAATTTCAATATTTCCATAAAGCATTGAAACATCTACCGCTAATTCTTTATAAAGATCAAGAATAATCGACTGTGTAATTGTAGCTGCCTTAAATACTAATTTATACAAACGCTCGTTAGTATTTAGTGGTTTTAAATTAAATGAACGTAATACTTGAAGTGCTGCTAATGAACCGCCAACAAATTGCTTCGTCAATTCTTCTCGTGGATGAAAATAAATTTCTTCTAGTTTTCCCTGTTCAATGATTTCTCCATGCTGCATAATTGCAATTTTATTTGCAATTTGTTTTACAACATCCATTTCATGTGTAATTAGTAAAATTGTTAACCCATACTGTTGATTTAATTTCCTTAGCAATTCTAAGATTTGTGTCGTATTTTGCGGATCAAGTGCAGAAGTTGACTCATCCGAAATCAGAATCGAAGGATCATTTGCTAATGCACGGGCAATTGCTACTCGCTGTTGTTCACCAACTGATAATTGCACTGGATAAAAATCAGCCTTATCTTCTAAATCCACTAATTTCAGTAAATTTTTTACTTTGTTAGTCAATGCTTGTGCCGAAAGTTTACTGTAATATAATGCAAATTCAATGTTTTCAGCAACCGTCATTTCATTTAATAAGTTAAAATGCTGAAAAATCATACCTATTTTTTGACGTTGTTGTTGTAGTTCTTTCGTTGAAATCTGTTGTTTTCCCTCATCAAAGAAAATTGTGTTATTTACCCTAACTGTTCCACTGGTAGGCTTTTGTAATAGATTAATCGTTCGCGATAACGTTGATTTCCCCGCTCCTGAATAACCGACAATTCCATAAATATCTCCCTTAGCAACTGATAAAGTAGCATTTTTTACTGCATCAGTCGGAGTATTTTTCGTTCCAAAACGAACACTAATATTTTTTAATTCGATTAAATTTTCCATTACTGATTCTCCTTCCCTTTTTTCCATACTGGAATATCAGTATTTCCATAGTAGTGTTTATATAATTTTCGTACGGCTGTTGTTTGATATGCCTTGACCACATCTTGATATACTCGCTTATTTTGATCTTGCTTCCGTGCCACAATAATATTGATCCATTGATGCGAATCTTGATTAACTGGTTCAATATAAATTGTCTGTTTAGGCCCAAGTCCTGCTGGTTTTACAAAATCGTTATTGACAATTGCTGCATCCACATCACTTAATGAGCGTGCAGTCTGATCAGCAGCTAATTCTTTAATTTTAATTCCTTTTGAACTTCCTTTTACATCTGCAATAGTTGCTAAGCTACCAGCTTTTTTATCTAATTTGATTAAGCCAGCATTTTTTTAAAAAAATAATGCCCGACTTTCATTAGAAGGATCATTAGGAATAGCTACTACTGCGTTATATGGCAGTTCATCTAAACTGTGATATTTTTTAGAATAAATTCTGATTGGTGAAATAATTGTTTCCCCAATCGCTACCAAATCACCATGATTCTTCTTATTCCAATCTTTTAAGAAAGCATAGTGTTGAAAAGCATTTAAATCGATATTTCCCTCCTTAACTGCTTTATTAAGTTGGTTATAATCTGTAAACACACGTGTTTGAACTGTAATTCCATACTTTTCTTTTGCAGTTTTCGCAACCTGTTGCCAAATCGCTTGTGTTCCCTTATCATTTCCAACAATACCAACAGTAATTGTTTTTGAATTATTGGCATTGTGTTGCTGTGCAAATAAAAATCCTGTTACAATTAATGTTCCAACAACAATAATAGTTGTCCAAATTAATCCCCAATGATGTTTTCTACTCATTAACGATCGCTCCCCTTGTCTATTAATTAAATATTTATCAAAAAAAATCGTCCTTTACCAAAATTGGTAAAGGACGATTCGTTATATCGTGTTGCCACCTTTTTTCGCTATTTCTTCACAGCAAATAGCCTCAACAAGTTGCTCCTAATGCTTCTAAATTAGGAATAACCTTGCATGATTAACGGATGCAACCCCGTCACTAACTAATAATTTATTAGTGCCATTCCAAGCCCATCTTCAAAAAATCTCAATTACTTCCTTGCACCATCCAGAAGCTCTCTGAAAATTTTAATTTTTTTACTCTGCTTTTCGATACGTTTTTGATTAATATTTATTTAATGATTATAATCACTTTTTAATTTTTGTCAATCATCAATTTATTTTTTTTAATCAAACTATATTTTAAATTTATTCATAAAAAAAGAGAAGCAAAATCCTTCTCCTTATACTTCAAAAATCATAATAATTTAATTGTCCTTTTTAAAATAGGAACTATAATCCATGCCACAATAATACCAGCAATTCCTTGGATACAGTTTATAGGAATTGCTAATGCTCCAACAGAAATGTTATACAAAATTGAATCGGCGCAAAAATATCCACTTACCATAATAATCACACCCATTATCATTGCACTAACAATTCTCCATTGGAACTTGATGTTTTCTTTTTGTGCAATTTTTCCTACAATCCAGCCTTCTAAACCATGAATAAGTAATGAAAAAAACATGTACTGGCTATATCCTGAAATTAAATCTAAAACAAAACCAGAAAGTGCTCCTGTAAAAAGTCCTGCCCAGGGTCCGTACAATAAAGCCACAATGAAAATTCCCGCATCACATAAATTGATATTTCCATGTGTAAATGGAATTGGAATAATCAAAATACGACTGATCACAATATTCAATGCTGTTAATAATGCCGTAATGACTGTTGTTTTAAGCTTACTATTTCCCATCCTAGTTCATTCCATGATCTATTTTATTTTCATCAGAAAAAGTATATAATGCACGATGTCCTCCGATTAATTTAGGACGCGTATATAATCCAGTTACATTTGCAGCACCAACCTTATGATGATTTAATCTTACTGGAACTTGTACAAATTTAACATGCATTCCAATATCAGTTCCGCCAATATCAATACCACCTTGAGCAACAATATGCTCTACTTCTACTGGATCTTGCATTGCTTCATAAGCAGCTACTTGCGTTCCACCACCAGCATGCATTGATGGCATTACTGACACAATTTCAAAATCATGCTTTTCTGCTACTTCACGCTCCATTAGCAAAGCTCGGTTAATATGTTCACATCCTTGAATTGCTAAGTCAATTTTACGTGGTTTAAGAAATTCTTGTAAAGTTTCATACACTGTTTTTCCAATTGATAAAGCTGAATCAGTTCCCATCCATTCTCCTCGAATCATGCTTGTACTGCATCCAACTACAAATAATGAACCTGGCTTCAATTCAAATTTATCGTTATTAAAATAATCAGTTAACACTGCTGTTAGATCTTGCTTAATCTTTGCTAAATCCATTTTATTCACCTCTATACTGATTGCATTGTAAAATTCTCGTTATATCTATTCCTAATTTTAAATCATTTTGATCTGAAAGAGTATCTTCAACCGCCATTTGTAAGCTCTTCATAACACTAGGAATAATTTCAGCTAAATTTTTCTGAGTAATCATCTCACTAAAAAGCATTGCCGCAAAGGCATCTCCTGTACCATAAAAATGTCCTGGAATTTTTTCTAAATAAAATGTTCCATGTGAAACAACATTGCTCCATAAACATCCAATTTGATTTACTTGTTCAATCCCAGTAACAATAATTGTAGCATCCTTTTTTGACATTCTGTGCAATTTTTGTACCTGTTGTTTAACTTGTGTCAGCGATGGCTGTTGAACATATCTTTCTCCTGTTAAGAATGCTAATTCAGTTAAATTAGGAGTTATAATATCTGCTCGTTTAACCAATTCCTTTAATTTTCCAAGATATCGCTCATTTAACATTGGATAATATTTCCCCTCATCAGCCATTACTGGATCAACCAAAAGAAGATCTAAATCATCCAATAATCTTGTATGTAAAATTTCCGTTATAATTTCTTCTTTTCCTAAATATCCGACTAAACCATAATTTAATTGCTTTTTAAATTGTCGATGAGCACTTTCTAATGTTTTATGTAACCATTCAATTGAACTAACACATTGTATTTCTTCGTCTGATTCACTTTGAGTAGTAAATATTTGTACCGGAATAGGTAGTGCACGTAATCCAAAGCTTGCAACAATTGGAGTTGCAACATTTAACGAAATGCTATTTAAACTGGATAAATCTTCAATCAAAAAAACATTTTTGATGGCAATCACCCCGTTTCTAGTTTATTAACATATCATTATTCGTGTAGAACTTTTTGTACTTCTCCAGAATAATATGCCTTAACATCGCCTGTTTTGTTATCTTCAATAATCAATCCGCCTTGATCATTAATTCCTAAGACTTTCCCTTTAATTTTTTTATTTCCAACTTGTAAGGTAACTACATTATCAAGTAAATTAAGATGCATTCGATAAAAATCTAAATATTTTCCCGTTTTATAATCTGAATAAATTTTAATCAATCTTTGAATTAAATCTGCTGCAATTTCATTAATATCTGCAGGTAAAATTTTCCCTGCTGCTGCAACTTTATCTTTTAATTCAGCTGGGAATTTTTCCGTTGTCAAATTAATTCCAATGCCGATGACCACATCACTAGGTGAAAATGATTCAAGATCAGTTGTTGCTTCAGTCAATATTCCCACAATTTTTTTATTACCCTTGTAAATATCATTAACCCATTTAACAGAAAATGATTGTTTGGGAAAATATTTCTGTAACATTTGCATCACACCAACTGCAACACTAGTTGTCAACAATGATGGATCAATGTTTTGGTCTACTAGTGGTAATGATAGACTTAGATATAAACCACCGTGATCCGGAGAATAAAATTCACGCTTATATTTGCCATAACCAGCGGTTTGTTGCTCTGCAATGATTGCTAAAGGTCGATTAAGCACATTTTGACTCAAATAATTTTTTAAATATGTATTAGTTGAATCAATCGTCTTAAACGTTTGGACATCAACAGTATCATTCAAACGATTTTTTATCAAAGTTGCGTTTAAAGTATATCCCTTTACCAAACGATAGCCAGCACTTTTTTTACTTTCAATTTCAAAGCCATCCTCTTGTAATGCTTTAATATATTTCCAAATCATTGTACGACTCATATGCAATTTTTGTGCTAACTGATCACCAGAAAAATATTGATTCTGATGTTCAAATAATTCATTTAAAATCGTTTGTTTTTTATCCATTATATTTACTCCCAAAATAGTAATTATTATTATTATACAAGGTCGAAGAACTATTGCCAAAATCAAACTATAATAATTATCGATTTTTATTTTTATTATTGTTAACTGTAAATTTGATTATTGGTTAACAATATACTATAATACATAGCATCAAAGGATGTGAAATAAATGAAATTACATACTATACAATTGACACACATTGCTATTATGACTGCTATAATCATTGTTTTGGGATTTATTCCACCTATTCCAATTGGTATCATCCCCGTTCCTATTGTATTGCAAAATCTAGGAGTTATGCTTGCTGCTATTGTTTTAGGAACTAAGCAAGGAACATTTAGCGTGGGCCTTTTTTTACTAATGGTCTTATTAGGCATGCCCTTCCTAACTGGTCAAACAGGTGGAATTAGTTCTTTCTGTTCTCCTTCAGGTGGATACTTGATTGCTTGGCTTTTTGTTCCATTATTAATTGGAATTACACTATCTCATTTTAAAAATCATCAAACATTTTTCGTAACATTTTTAATTACATGGATCTTTGGAGTAGCCTTTGTTGATGCTTTTGGTGCATTCTTTTTAGCATGGTTCACTCATATTTCAATTAAATCTGCATTAATTGCCGGTTTAGCCTTTATTCCAGGTGATACTTTAAAAGCAATTCTAGCTACTTGGATTGGCTTGAGAGTCCATAAACATCTTACATTAGTAAATCAAAATTAAAATAAAAAAAGTGACCTCACAATTAGGCCACTTTTTTACTATACTAAATCAAGAATTACGTACTATAATAAAAATATTACAGTTCTTGCCAAGTATTATTCCCTTTACTATATTGAATCCTTCCCTAAATTCAACATAAGGGAGTAATTCCGTTCTTCCGAAACATTAATTAGGCTCTCTCCTTAAACCTAATACTTTCATTACTCATAAGAGTCCCCAAATTAATACAAATAATATAATATACCCCTTATTATTTATCATGTTTAATTGGTTATCTCCTATGTCTATTATTATAATTCAATTTTATGAATACAGGTTCAAAAGTTGCATAATTGGTATTAAATTACCACATTTGCATATTTGACTATTCTTAGTTATTATTTAATTAAATATTATATTTATATCAAAAAAAACTTATAAAGGTGTTAAAAATGAGTTTTGGTAAAACAATTTCAAATATTCGAAAAAGTAAACATTTATCAATTGATCAAGTAACTAGCTCAACTATTACTAAGTCATCATACTCTCGTTTCATCGAAGGAAAAACTCAACCTTCTGTCAATAATTTTTTAACTATCCTAGACAATTTGCATGTTAATTTTGAAGAATTTTTATTTATCGAACGTGGATTTTGCCCTAACTTTTTTAATAAAGTTAATACAGAAATTCATCTTGCCTCAATTAAACAAGACATTCATAAACTTGAAGATCTCAAGCATACTTTGCAGGTCTATCATCAAGAAGATCCTAATGCAACTGAATATTACCATCTAGAATGTGTTGTCACATTAATTCTAAATAATTTAAAAGGACAAGAATATGATCCTACTAGCAAAAAAGTAATCTACAATTATTTAATGAGTTGTGATTTATGGACTCATTATGAACATACTCTTTTTAAAAATACTATTTTTATTTTTAATGTAAATACTGTTAAAGCAATGGAAAAAAGTATTATTAAAAACCTTGATAATTACCAATTATTCCATGAATATGGTAATGAAAGTTTTCGTACCATGGCAATCATGTTAGGCTTTTACATTCATAATAAAGATTTGATGGCTGCTATCCGAATTATCACAAAATTAACTAATGTTCATTTAGAACCTTCAATGGTATTTGAAAAGAACGTTTACCAGTTGTGTACAGGTATCGTATTTATGTTGTCAAATCAAAAAAACGGTTTTGAAAAAATTAAAACAGCTCTTAAAGTTTTCGAATTTACAGATGCCAAAGAATATTTATATGCTTCTATAACATATTTAAAACAGATTTCTAATATATATAATTTCCATCATCCTAAATTAGATGAAATTTTTAATGATTTTACCTGCAAGTAAATTAATATCTAATAAAAACATCCTATCTTATAATGAAAGTAACTTATAAGAAAGGATGTTTTTTTATGAATCAAAAAGAAGTAAAAGAAATTGCAAAACAACTTCATGCTGGTTGCTCAAGTATTGCTTGGGATACTCTTGACGGTAAACATCTTTGGGGACGTAATTATGATTTTAATCAAATCGCTGCCTCTGCAGTAACAATAATTCCTAAAAATTATAAATATTATACAGCAGGAACACCATTTGATCATAATCTTGAACTAACTAATATAAGTTATTCCAAATATGCTTCAGTTGGTGTCGGAACCAATGCAATGGAGGTTACTCCTGTTTTATATGAGGGAATTAATGAAAAAGGATTAATGGGTGGACAATTATTTTATGCTGGCTTTGCTTCCTTTCCAGATGAAACTAAAAATCATCATACACCAGTAAATCCAGGATATGTCATTACACATATTTTAAGTCAATGTGCCTCTGTTGCTGAAGTAATTGATTTAATAACTAATAAAATAACAATCATTAACCAAGCACTTGCTGGCTCACTTGCTACTGTTCACTGGGTATTTAGTGATCGTACCGGAGAAACTATTATTTTAGAGCCTGATCATCAACAAATTACGATTTATCGTCATACAGCTGGGGTATTAACAAATAGTCCTAATTATAGTTGGCATAAGCAAAATTTACTTTCATATATTAATGTTCGCAATAATGAATTTCCAGACCGTGATATGAATGGTATTAAAGTTCAAAAGCCATTCAAAGGAACTGGTGCATTAGGTTTACCAGGAGATTTCACTTCTCAATCTCGTTTCATTCGTGCTTCATTTCTAAAATATTATGGCATTAAAGGGAAAAATGAAGACCAAGGTATTCAATATCTATTTCATTTTCTTGATAATGTTGCTATGCCTTTAGGAATTGTTAAAGTTGAAAATCAAGATGAATTGTCAGCATATGATCAATCCATATATTCAGCTTGTATGTGTGCCGAATCATTGAATTTCTATTGGAAATCATATGAGAATTCTACAATCCATTGTCTTAATCTTAAACGTGAGTTAAAAAATCAAAATATTAAAACCTACCCTCTTGAAAATCGTGCACCTGAATATAAATTAGTTAATTAACAGAAAAAAGCGATTAACTTTTGTTAATCGCTTTTTCTGTTTCACATGTAACATTGACTACTTATTAGTAGTTTCTTCTGCTTCTGCAATTTGTTTTTCTTTTCGTCCCGCTAATGTTTTCATTATTGTTAACAAAATAACGAATATATTTAATACTCCAATTAGTATTCCTAATTTATCACTCTTTTTCATAATAGGCATCTCCATTTCTTTATATATAAAAGTATATCATTAATGAAAATTAAAAACTAATTAATTCAAAAGTTTTGCTATGAAAACGCTTATTTATTATAATGGAATAAGAGGTATCTAATATGCATAAATCTACCTCTACCTAGAAAGGGGATGAAGCCTTATGCCAGAAGATGTTTACCCTGATAAGGAAGTTTGGCAATATGTTCAAACAGAATTTAAAAAACGAGACATCTCTGCAAAAGAGATCGCCTATCACGCGTGGGAACATCAAAAGCAATTTAACGATGACCTAACTGTTGAGGAAGCAGAAATGGCTGTTCATAAAGTATTAGAGAAGCGTGAAGTACGTAATGCTCTAATGGTTGCATTAGCAATTGACAATTTGGCAAGCGCACATCAGCTTCCTGAACCGTTGCAGACAATTATTGCAGAAGATAACCCTTGCTTTGGGGTCGACGAAATGCTTGCAATTAACGGAATCGCACAACTGTACGGTTCCATTGCCGTTTCAAATTTTGGTTACTTAGATGTCCATAAATCTAATGCAGCTAAAAAACTAGATTCCGCTCAAAAAAACGGTGGTAGAATCGCAACTATGTTTGATGATTGCGTTTCAGCGATTCAGGCGTGCGCTGAGGGCTATTTAGCACATAACTTAACAAAGAATGACCTAGACTAAGGGAGGTTAATAATGAAATTTAATAAAGTATTTGTTCTAGGTGGAACCGGTTTTCTTGGTTACTATACTATCCAAGAGTTGATAAAGCATGACATTAAAGTAAAGACTCTCTCTTTGCCACCAAAGGATGATACTGTAATTAATTCATCAAATCCGCTAGCTGATTTTGAAAATGTAGAATGTCTAGTTGGTGACATAAATAAAATGAGCGATGATGAAATCGTTGATATGCTTGCTGACTGTGATGGCTTTATTTATGCCGCTGGGGCTGACGAGCGTGTCCAAGCGGAAATTCCTGCAAAAAAAATTCTACTATGAGGCAAATGTACTTCCTACTCAAAAATTAGTGCGTTTAGCTTGCAAGGCTAATTTACAAAAATTCGTTGTATTTGGATCATACTTCTCGGAAATGGCGGAAAAATATCCAAATACAGATTTAAAAAATTCACCATATATCAATACACGGTTACTGCAAGAACAAGTAGCATTTGCAGAAGGTGAAGGAAAAATCGAAGTTTGTGGGTTACGTTTGCCATATATTTTCGGAACAATGAAAGAACGTATGCCTTTATGGAAAATGTTTGTTGATCGAATTAGAGATAATGACACATACCCAGTTTTTAAGGGTGGAACTGCATGCG
Source organism: Ligilactobacillus cholophilus (assembly GCF_030389495.1). Taxonomy (NCBI): domain Bacteria; kingdom Bacillati; phylum Bacillota; class Bacilli; order Lactobacillales; family Lactobacillaceae; genus Ligilactobacillus; species Ligilactobacillus cholophilus. The sequence continues at coordinate 1,390,872 of NZ_CP127832.1, read as the reverse complement.
TTACAGCTAGTCAAGTCGGTCAAGCAGCTGTTGGTGCCCTTCTTTACGGTCATCATCGTGAAACATTTGCAATTGGCGATATTAATATGACATATGAAGAGTTTGCAAACATTATTAAAGATGAATTGCATACTGACACTAAAATCCCCGTTTTAACACTTGAAGAAGGATTACCAATTTATCAGCAATTAGATGAGAAATTAGCGAAATCTGGACGTGAGAGTGGGATTCACATGGAAATGATTGCCCATGTTCAACAAGAATTTTGTTATTTAAATTGGGCAGACACATTCCCTAAGCTACACGTGAAACGCGAAGACATTCGCAAAGAATTACGTAATACAATTCGCTATATAATCAAATTAGAGAATCAAAAATAATTTTGTTACACGTGAAACACTGCTAAAAATTATTTAATTTTTGGTCAATAAAAGAGGCTATGTTATATAACATAGCCTTTTTTATTACCAATTTATTTTTTCTATATTTTGAAGTGCTTGTGTTAAATAATCTTTTTTTAGATTCTCTGTCATTACTTTTTCCTGATTAAATGTAAATTTCCCAGTTTTAAGTAATTCTGCATATAAATCATAATATGGAATTTCTCGTTTACGAGCAATAGCTAATTCCTTATCCAAATCATATGGAATATTTTTCTGTTGCCAACCTAAAATACTATTCCCTTCAATAGTAATAATGCCATAACTTGCTTTTCCACTAATATCTGTCTTATCAGAAACCGGCATACCTACACTTCCTGGATTGAAAAGATAGCGACCATCACTTGTCATTCTTAAAATATAACGATGAGTATGTCCATAAATACCTACATCTGCGTCACTATCACTCATTAATGCATCAAAATTAGTTTGCTTATTTGTTGGGAAACTAAAATGTCCACGACATTCAGTTGGAGTTGAATGGAAAATATTAAATTTTAAATCTTCGATTTCAATTTCTTCTTGAATTGGACGTTCTGCTAACCATTCAAAATGATCTCTACCTAATTGTTGATAATCAAAAGTTGAGGTAATAATTGCCATAATCGCCTTTGGATTATCTTCAAAGTTAGTAAATGTATGAGTAATTAAATTATGATAAACTGCTTCATGATTTCCAATAATCCAAACTAAAGGATTCACCGCTTGTAATGCTTGAACACATTCATTTGGTTCTGGTCCCCGATTTGTAATGTCACCTAGAACAATATAGTCAGTTACGCGCTCTCTTTGAGCATCTTCTAAAACTGCTTTTAACGCTTCAAAATTTCCATGACTATCACCAATAACTGCTAATTTTCTCATCTTTAATTCTTCTTTCAACTATCCATTTTTACTAAGTATAACATGATACATTCTTACTCCAAATATTTTTCATTCTATTTAAAAGTATTTAAATATAAGTAAGTGGATTTTTGCGGTATAATCTTCCAAGTAAACATATTTCAGAAAAGGTGATTTTAAATGAAAAAAGAAATTATTCCTATTTTTTATGGTATCGATGATTACTACGCTCCCCTTCTCTCTGTAAGTTTAGGTTCAATCATCGCTAATGCCAGCAAAGACTATGATTATCAAATTACAATTTTATATCAAACATTATCAGCAGAAAATCAAGCTAAAATTAAAGAACTTGAAAATGACAATTTCTCAATTACTTTTACTCAAATTGATAAGGACTTTAAAACTCGATTTGGCGGCGATAACAATTCATTACGTTGCGATTATGTCACTCTTACTATCTATTATCGTCTTTTTATTGCAGATCTATTCCCTCAATATGATAAAGGAATCTATTTAGATGCTGATACTGTTGTTACTGGTGATATTTCTGAATTTTATCAAATCGATTTAAAAGACAATCTTGTTGCCGGCTGCTCAGATACTTTTGTTGAGAGTGATCCAATTTTAATTAATTATGCTGAAAAATGTGCCGGTGTTGCAGTTGAAACATATATTAATTCTGGTGTTTTATTAATGAATCTTAAAAAATTCCGCGAATTAAACTTTACCGATCACTTCCTTAAAATTCTTAATACATATCATCCTAAAACAGTTGCTCCTGACCAAGACTATCTAAATGCAATTGCTAATAATCATGTTTTAAAAATTTCACAAAACTGGAATGCTATGCCTGCTAAAAAAGAAAGTAATCCAAAACTTATCCACTATAATTTATACTTAAAGCCTTGGCACTATGACGATGTTTTATATGGTGACGTTTTCTGGAAATATGCTAAAAATTCCAATTACTACGATCAATTATTAGATATTCAAAAAAATTACTCTGACGATAAAAAAGCTTCTGACAAAGAAAAAATGGATATGCTAATGGAGCAAGTCCAAGAAATTCCTGCTAAAGAATTAACCTTATACCAACTATATAAACAAGGAAAAAATATTCGCATTTAAATAGGAGGTGTTATCATTGACTAAGCAATTTAAAACACTTGACGATTTTCTAGGCACTCACTTTATTTATAATTATGATAATGGTTGGCAATATGAATGGTATGCCAAAAATGATCATACAGTTGATTATCGTATCCATGGTGGTATGGTTGCTGGACGTTGGGTTAAAGACCAAGAAGCAAACATTGTAATGTTAACTGAAGGCATTTATAAAATCACCTGGACTGAACCAACTGGTACAGATGTTGCCTTAGATTTTATGCCTAATGAAAAAAAGTTACATGGAACTATTTTCTTCCCTAAGTGGGTTGAAGACCATCCAGAAATTACCGTGACTTACCAAAATGAACATCTTGAAGAAATGTTAGCCGCACGTGCTAAATACCCTACCTATCCTAAAACATTAATACCGGAATTTGCTCATATATTTTATATTGGAAATGCTGGTATCAATAATGAAGATGTCATTTCTGAAGCACCATATGATGGTATTGTTGATGATATTTGCAATGGACACTATTTTGATAAAAACTATCACCGTATTAAAAAATAATAAAAAAGACGTAGTTATTAACTACGTCTTTTTTATATCATCATTATTGATTTGCTTTTTCGCAAGCCGCCATCGCAACTTTATTCAACCAGTTTAAAGGTTGATCAAAATTAGGTTGGAAGAACATATCTACGCCTGCTAAATCTTCAATTGTCATTTTATTTTGAATTGCTAATGACAATACATTTGCAGATTGAGAAACATCATGTTTACTGTAAACAGCTCCACCTAAGATTCGATGAGTTTGAGGATCCCAAACTAAACGACATGCAACTGGTGTTGTTGATACCATAAACTCTGGGCGATAATTTTCTTCAATTGTCACCGCATCAACATCCATTCCACGTTGCTTAGCTCCTTCAACTGTTAAACCAGAAGCTGCCATGCAAGTTTCAAATAATTCAACTGCTGATGTTGCTTGTGTTCCCATATATTTTACAGTTGGTTTATCGATATTTTTACCAATTAATATTCCTTGGTGAATAGCATTTGTAGCTAATGGGATATAATCATCTTTGCCTGTAGGATTATAATGAACATTTGTAGCGTCACCTGCTGCAAAAATATCAGGATCACTTGTTTGCATATATTCATTTGTCTTGATTGCTTTGTTTGGAAGCATTTCTAACTTGCCTTCAAATAAATCTGTAAATGGACGGAATCCAGCACACCATACAGCCATATCAGCTTCATAAGCACCTTTATCGGTTCTTACAATAACTTGATCTCCTGCCTGCTCAAAAGCTTGTACCTTTTCACCTAAAGCTAGAGTCACATCATGATCACGATATTCTGCTTCAATTTTATCAGTTAATTCTTTATCAAAGTTTTTATATAGAACACGTGGAAAAGCATCAACTAATGTAACATCTTTATTATTAACTGCTGCTTGTTCTGACAATTCAGCTCCAATATAACCAGCACCAATAATTACCGCTTTATCAATTCCAGCAAATTTTTCTTTTAAAACTTTAGCATCAGAATAATCTTTACATAAGTAAACATTTGGCCCATCAATTCCTTCAATTGGTGGAATTACTGGACGTGATCCGGTTGTAATAATTAATTTATCATATTCTTGAACAAATTCATTACCACTAATTAAATCTTTAACTTCTAATGTTTTAGCCTTTGGATCTACACTTAATACTTCATGTTGCATGCGCATTTTTGCACCAATTTTTGCTAATTCTGTTGGGTTAGAATAAAACATTTTATTAGGATCAGCAATATGATCTCCTACCCATAATGCAATTCCACATGATAAAAATGACAAATTATCATTTTTTTCGAAAACAGTTACTTCATAGTCAGGGTGATTTTTCAAAATCTCCATTGCTGCGAATGTTCCAGCATGAGTTGCCCCAATAATACTAATTTTCACTATTAACACACCTCTTTATTATGTACTGAACTACTTTAAGATTATTAAATTTACAAACCAGTTGCAATAATCTATGCTTTCTTTTAAAAATGCTTAATAACTTTGCATGGAATTCCTGCTGCAACTACATTTGCTGGGATATTTTTAGTTACTACACTAGCAGCTTTAATAATTGTATTTTCGCCAATTGTTATCCCTGGTAAAATTGTAACACCATCTTCAATAAAAACGTTATTATTTAATGTAATAGCTTGTTCGCTACACCAATGAGTTGCACGTTTTTCAGGATCCATTGCATGATTAGACGTATATATTCCCACTTGATTTCCAATTGTTACATTCTCACCAATTTTAATAGTATTACAATCAATCATTTTTAAATCTTGTCCAATCACTACATTATTTTCAATATATGTATTGAAACCAAATTCTGTAATAAAACCATTATCAATTTGAACATTTTGCCCTATTTTTCCAAATAACGACCTTAGGAGTGTTAAATCTCCTTTGCCATCATTTATAAAGCTTTGGTTATATTGACGACAAACATAAAACGCATAGTTTCTAGCTTTTTCAATAAGAGGATCATAGTCATAATATAAATTCCCACTGTTAGTTATATGTTTAACATGCTCAATTTCATCATTAGTTAAAGCCTGATGTGTATTCAAATCCATTTTTTCACATCCAATACGTTATAATAGAATTATTATATCTCAATCAACTAGGAGTGTTTCATGTGAAACAAGAAATTAATAATTTAATCACAAATCAAAAAATTTTTGATGAAACATCTTCAATCATAATAACTGCTCATCAACATGCTTTAAAAATTTGTGCACAATATAATTCCTTGGTTTTAGAAAATCAAGGCTATGACGATCAGCTATTAAGAAATCTTTTTCATCATGTTGGAACTGATCTTTATATTGAACCTAATTTCAACTGTCAATTTGGTTTCAATATTGATTTAGGTAATGAGGTATTTCTAAATCATGATTGCACATTACAAGATTTTGCTCCAATTATAATTGGTAATCAAGCTAACATTGCTCCTCGTGTTGGTTTTTATACTGCTAGTGCTGTACCACAAAAAAATCGATCGCAGCATGCAATGATTGCTAAACCTATTATTTTACAAGACAATGTTTGGATTGGTGGTAATGCAGTAATTTTAGGTGGGGTAACGATAGGCAAAAATTCAATTATTGGAGCTGGAAGTGTTGTAAATACTGATATTCCTGCCAATTCAATTGCAGTTGGCAATCCAGCTAAAGTAATTCGAACTATTTAGCAAGCTTTATCTTTGCAATCAGTAGTCAATGGAATTACTATATAGATGTTGAGAAGAGGTCTTTCGTTCTAGTAGGAGAGTGAAAGCAAGTATCAACATGCTTCGTTCCCGATAAGTGGAGCGAAGTTTTTTTATTAAAAATTAAAAAGCCTTGGTTATATAACCAAGGCTTCTATTTACTATTCACGAACCACTAAAACTGAAATTGGGGCGTATTTTGCCATATATGCTGCTTGCGAACCAAAATATTTTTCAATTCCCTTTTTAGCTAATGCTCCAATAATCAACAAATCTGGATTTACCTGCGGAATAATTTGTTTCACAATTGTTTCTCCAGCATCTCCCTGACCTGTGATTGTATGTACATCTTTTACCCCTGCTTCTTCTGCAATTTTTTTATATTCTTCAATATGTTTATTCAGTTTATTTACCTGACTATGAATATAATCAGCACTCAATACTTGATAAACATTCATTTCATCTTTTTCAAGAATTGAAGTAATGTAGAGTGATGCATCTAATTCAATTGCTCGTTTCATTGCAACCCGAAATGCCAATTGTGCATCCTCTGAATCATCAACTCCAACCAATATTCGTTTAATATTTTTGATTTTCTCAGTGTCCATATCTCTCACCCTGCCCTTTTTAGTTAGCCATTAATTTAAGTATAATGGAAAAATTTAAAAAATTAAATTAGAAGCAATTATTTATGATATGGTGCGCCAGAATTAATCATAAATGCACGATAAATTTGTTCAGTTAATACTAATCTCATTAATTGATGTGGCATTGTAAATTTTCCAAATGAGATTTGAGTATCTGCTCGTTTTAATACTGCAGGTGATAAGCCTAAAGATCCACCAATTACAAAGGTAATATCACTTTTACCATATGTCATTAAGTCTTTTACCTCTTTTGCTAGCGCTTCAGATGTACGTTCTTTCCCTAAAATCGCTAGTGCATACACATATTCCTTATCTTTAATTTTAGATAAAATCCGTTCACCTTCAATTATCTTAACTTTCTCCATTTCTGCATCACTTAATTTTTCAGCAGCCTTTTCATCTGGAACTTCAATAATTTGAAACTTACAAAATTTACTTAATCTTTTAGCATACTCTGCAATCCCTTGTTTTAAATACTTTTCTTTAAGTTTTCCAACACAAACAATTTTTATATTCATTTTATTCACCTTTTCCACAAAGTTATACACATATCCACAGGGCATAAATCAATATATTGTCCGAACATAATTTCGATACTACATATATGTTTTCCGTTTTTTTATAATTCACAAGTAATTCGCTAATTAAAAAAAATATTTTTTCGTGAAACAAATACGCTTGTTTCTTTACTGCATATAGTTTCACGATATGTCTCTAAAAGTTATCCACACCTGTTCACAACTTTGTGGATAACTTTATCAATTGTCCTTGTGTTTTATTTTTAATCATTTTGGGGACAAGTTGGGGATAACTAATCTCTTTTAGATTATACTAACTTCTCATCGATTTCATCAAGTAACATTTTTATGGCTTTAGTGCGTTATAATAAGATCAATGAAAGAAGGAGTTACTATGGCAGAAATGCTTACTAAGACAATCGAAATTATCAAAATCCCATCCTTTAATCCAAAAGCATTAGGTTCTACACGTGATTATATCGTCCGTTGTACCAAATGTGGACATGAGCAATCTATCAATGCTGATTTTTGGGCAGACTATTTAAAACATCCATATTGTAAATACTGTGATAAAATACAGTAAAATAAAAAAGATGTCTATTAAGACATCTCTTTTTTATTTTATTAATTATTTATTTTTAATAACCTTTTGAGACATTTCTCTTAATCCAGGTAATAACAACATTACCATAAAACTTAATAGATACATTACTGAAAGAAATCCCATAACAATTCCCATTGAAAATTTAGTCATTAAAAATCCAATTACTAAAGTTGAAAAACTTCCTATTGCCTTACCCACATTCATAATAAAATTATTAGCCGTTGCAACAATTTCTGTTGGATAAAGGTAGTTCATAATTGCTCCATAACCACCATACATTCCGTTAGCAAAGAAACCAACAACAGCACCAAGAATAACAAGTTCTATCATATTTTTAGCCTGAATCAATGCATAAATAACAAGTGCTGCACCAATTAGAAAAATACCAAATGATTTTCGTGGCCCTAAACGATCTAAAATATTACCAAATACTAACATTCCTATACACATACCAATAATAGTTGAGATCATCCATAAAGAAGATCCTTGAACTGTAATTCCTAATTGTTTTTGTACAATCGTTGGTAACCAGTTCATTAAACCATAATAACCACCAGTTTGAACGATCAACATAAAAATTAATCCAAGTGTTTGCATTGCCATTTGACCATTTTCAAATAATCTTCCAAATGAAACTTTAGGCTTATCTTCTTTGGCTTGATTCTCTAAAAATGTATCGCTTTCTTTCAATCCACGACGAATAAAAAATGCTAAAATAACTGGAAATACACCAATTAAAAATAATACATGCCAACCAAATCGAGGCAAAATAATTGCTGATAAAATTGCGGCTAAGATTCCACCAAGTTGTCCGCCAATGCTTGCAATTGCTGTCATCCTACCATATTGCTTTTCAGAAAAGTGTTCTGCTATCAGTGCCATTCCGACACCATATTCTCCACCTTCACCTATACCAACAATAAATCTTAGAATATAAATCCAATATATATTATTAGCAAAATACATTAATGCTGTTGCACCAGCAAAGATAAAGATAGTATATGAAAAGATTTTTACACGTCCATATTTATCACTCAAAATACCAAATATTAAACCACCAAGCAGCATCCCTAAATTAGTAATGGTATTAATCAATCCTGCTTCAGTCGTTGAAATATTTAAACTTACAATGATTGAAGATAAAGCAAAAGACATGAAATTAAAATCCATGTTTTCAAAAGAAAAACCAGTCGCAGTAGAAGCAATTACACGTTTTTGCTGATTACTGAGACTGGTTTTAGTTGAATTGTTCATAACTATAATTCCTCCAAAATTAATGCTCACGGGCATCCTTTATTTTGACTTAAGTCTATAAACATTTTACATCAACATAAAATTAAAGCAAATTATAAGCGCTTTAAAATAATTTAAAAAACCACCTAAAAGTTAATAACTTAAAGGTGGTTAATTTCTATTTAATTTTAAGTTTAATTACCTTCATTTGAAGCTGATGTTGTATTAGAATCATTTGCTTCTAATGTTAGCTTAACATTGGCTTTCTTCAATTGCCCATCATGATAGTATTGAATCTCAACTGTATCGCCAACCTTATGATCATATAATGCTTCTTTTAAGCTAGCAATACCAGTAACTTTTTTACCGCCTAATTCAACGATAACATCGCCCTTTGTAATACCACTATTCTTCAATGGTGAATCACTATTTACTTTAGCAACAACGATTCCCTCAGTAACACTACTTGGTAGTTTCAATACATCTTTTTGTTGTTCTTCTGAAACATTTGCCAAATCAACAAGTGAAATGCCTAAAGCTGGACGAATAACTTTTCCATTTGTTACTAGTTGGTTAATAATTGAAACAACTTCATTACTTGGAATAGCAAAGCCCATTCCTTCAACTGAAGTAGAAGATCCTGAAGTCGATGAACCGGTATTAGACAATTTCATTGAATTAATTCCAATCACTTGTCCTGCTAAGTTAATTAATGGTCCACCTGAGTTACCAGGATTAATTGCTGCATCAGTTTGAATAACTGTTGCTTGCCCAGTTGTAACACCTTGACTGTTAGTTACATCAATTGTTCGTTTCTTAGCTGAAATAATTCCTTCTGTTAAAGAAGTTGCGTATTCTGATCCCATTGGTGATCCAATAGCTAATGCAGTTTGTCCTACTTGAATATCATTTGAATTACCAAATGACGCAACTTCAGTAACGTACTGTGCATTGATTTTTAAAACAGCTAAATCAGAAATAGAATCATGCCCAACAACAGTAGCTGAAAGTTTCTTACCATTATTCATTAAAACTTCTACTTTATCAGCACCTGAAATTACATGGTTATTCGTTACAATAAAAGCTGTATTTCCATCTTTCTTATAAATTACACCTGATCCTTCACTCTCAGAAGTTGCACTTTCTGAAGAATCACCGCCAGTAATGTTTCCAAATAAATCATCAATTGAATTACTATTTGTTGAATATGCTTCAACAGAAACAACTGCATCCTTAACCTTATCAAATGCTTTGGTTGCTTGATTTGTTTCTGTTACTTTAATATTACTTGTAACTGTTTTTCCTTTACGATTATCTTGTGTAACAGTATCGTTATTATAATGTTGGTAAATTGCGTATCCCCCTAAAATACCGCCACCACCTAAAACTCCACCAAGTAAAGCAATGATAAAAACTTTTACTAAACTCATTTTCTTTTCTTTTGGTGGTTGAGACTGCTTCTCAGTTTTATTTTGTGTGTAATCACCATTATATTGATTTTTGTTATCCAATTAACATGCTCCTCCTTTATAATTTTACTAACTACTTACTAAATTATTATAAATTATAGAGATAAAATATGAACTCTTTATGAAAAAAATTTATTCTAGATAAGAAAACATATTGTATATTTTTAATAAAAAACAGACTATTAAATAATAGTCTGCTTTATTATTATAATACAATTAATTCACTTGCATGATTAGGACTTGTATCCAACAAATGGAAATCATGTTCTACCGCAAAATCTTTATCTTTCATCATATTTTCAACTGTTAAGTGGGCCAATTCTTTAATATTATTTTCCTTACTCAAATGTCCTAAGAAAATCTGTTTTGTATGATTTCCTAAAACATCCATCATTACTCTTGCACCATCTTCATTAGATAAGTGACCAGTATCTGACATGATTCGTTGTTTTAATTGCCATGGATAAGGTCCCATGCGCAACATTTCAGTATCATGATTACATTCTAATAAGTAAGCTTCAGCATTTTTTATTACACCCTCAACTCGTTCTGAAACATATCCTGTATCAGTCACAATTGCAAATGAGTGTCCATTATGATGAAATTCATAAAATTGTGGATCTGCAGCATCATGTGAAACACTAAAACTCTCAATATCTAAGTCGCCTAATGATAAAACAGAATTTGCTTTAAAAATATGTTTTTGAGCAACATCAATCTTACCAATTTTAGAGCTCATAGCATTCCATGTGGCTTCATTAGCATAGATATCCATTCCATATCTTCGTGCTAATACGCCCACTCCTTTACTATGATCAGTATGCTCATGAGAAACAAATAAACTATCAACATCAGCTAATGTTTTCCCAATTGAATTCATTAATTCCTCAATTTTCTTACCTGACAATCCTGCGTCTATTAATACTTGATGATGTGGCGTTTCAATATAAGTCGCATTACCTGTACTTCCGCTTGCTAAAACGCTAACTTTCATCGTATCTTGCGTCAATTTAAATTTCCTTCCTAATCAAATTAATTATTTCCATCATCCATCACAGCTCCTGTAAAGGCATTAATCTTACGATAAATTGTACTTCCAGAAGCATTGTTTTTAATATAGAAAACCCATGTCGGAATATAAATTGTATTTCCGTTTACTGAAAGTAATTTAGAGTATGTTAAATTACTTGATTCAACTGTTGAATTACTTGGTAATTTATTATATTGATATAACCAAATTAAAGCACGCTTTTGGCTTATGATTTTACGTGATCCACGTAAAGTTTGAATATTTTCCAAATGTCCTTGGGTATATCCCTCAATATATCCATTTTTCACATGAAAACGAATTTGTCCAGAACTATCATATACTGGATCGCCATGAATATATTGCGCATAAACAATCACATTTTTAGTAGATAATTTTTTACAATATTTATAATCTTTTCCATCAATAATTTGACTTGGATCATTAACGATTGATTTCAATGATCGTTGTGGATTATCAGCATTCACTTTAATCATAGTAGCAAACGTTGAGTTAATTTGGTTATTATTGTAACTCCAATTTTGATAACGCAATGAGTTACCCTTTTCTTTCAAATGATTCCCATCTGAACTAGAAATATAATAACCATTATCTTTTTTATTAGAAACTTTTCCAACATTAATTTGATCATCACGCATACTTTTTAACACTGAAACAGTTGTATTCTCTGTTCCTTTGGAATTGGCATTAGGAATGGGACCTTGTCGAAAATATGAAGAAACAAGAAAAATATCAAGTATGATGAATGCAATAAAGAAAATCCATTCAATTCGTCTAAAATTCACTATGTTTCCTCCTTAATTTTCTTTTCCTAAATCTTTATAGTTAATCCAAATATCATTGTAATGAACGAAGTATGTTGGAATTAAATCTACTACCATTTGAGAATTATCATTTTGTTTCCATTCATAACCCACAACAATATCCTTAACTTTATTGATGTTATAATTATTATCCTTCAATGTTTGAATTACATCATTGGTTGATGGTAAATCAACTGTTTGAGCATTATTTGAAAGTGGAACTTGCAAATTATCTGTTGAAAATTGATACTGCATTGCTCCATTCTTTTGAATGCTAATTTCATAAGTTCCATTGTAATTATTGGAAATTATTGGATAACCATTTACATAACTTTGATATGTTACTTTTTTACTATTACTATCATATCCTTGATAACGAACATCATCCAAATTAGCACCTAATCGATTCAAATCATTGAAACTCTCTTTAAGAATATCATTAAATGAACTATCTGTACTATGTTTCTTTTGACGTGCATCACGAGAATAAGTAACCATCCCAGTTTTTCCATCGATCACCAATCGTTGCCCACTATTAGTAGTATATGTTGTGATTTCATCATGTTCTTTAGTTGAAATTGAATTTGAATTTGATGAACCTAATAAACGTGTCATAAATAAATTAGTGTTCTCTTTATTAATTAAATAACTATATTGTGAAACTTTAACCCCTTTAGTGTAATTCAAAATATAATTATTTTTACTAATTTCTTGGTATTGAACTAACGTTTGTTGCACGTTTTTATTGTCAACTACCTTATAAAGTGAATTTGGTAAATCATTTAACAACTCTACTTTATAAACTTTTAAATTACTATCATTAAATAAATAAATGGTTTTATGATCATCCAATGGAATGACAATATGTTTAAACGTTTTATTAGCATATTTTTTCAGTAATATATGCTGATCCATCATCTTTTCAAACAAGCCAATGGAAACTGGGCCTGAATATGACAACATTATGCTGTTATTCTTTAATAATTCTGAACGATATGCTGCAAAGTCCTCTTTAGTATCTCCAGTAATATCTTTTACATGAACTTTTTTAATACTATTTCGAATATCACCAACTAAATCTTCTTTATCACTTGTTAATTGCATTTGCTGTTTATCTTTGGTCAAAATCACTTTAGTTGGTAGATAAACATCTGACCATTTGTAATTATTATCTGACTTAGTAATATTATCCAAGTCATTTGTTGTCGTTGTTTGTGTTGTATTATGATGAAAAGTTACTGGATCAAGCCAAATAATTGCGGAAAAAACTAAACTAACTCCCACTGCAATTATTAATCCTATATGCAGCAAATATTTTTTAATCTTCACCCCATAGATCCTCCTCTTCATCGTATTCACGATATGGTAATGAAATATAGAAAGTTGAACCTTTACCTTCTACACTATCTGCCCAAATCTTACCATGGTGCATCTCAATAACTTCCTTAGAGATTGCCAAACCTAAACCTGTGCCACCTTGTGCTCGTGAACGTGCTTTATCAACACGGAAGAAACGATCAAAGACATGATTTAAGTCTTTCTTTGGAATTCCAAGACCTTGGTCTGAAATACTCAAAATTACGTGGTTATGCGTTTCTAGTAGTCGACATGTAATTACACCACCATTTGGTGAATACTTAATCGCATTATTCATTAAATTATCAATTACTTGAATAAATTTATCAGTATCAATTTCTACCCATAAATCCTTCTTTGTAAAATCACGTTTAATAGTATAATTTTTGGATTTGGTTGCATGAGTATCATTATTATCTTTTTCAAGCATCATTTCAAAACGATCCAAAATATAACTAAATAACTCATTTAGGTTAACCAATTCAAGATCTAATTTAACTCGGCCTGAATCCATTCGTGACAATTTCAATAAATCATTAATCATCCGAATCATCCGATCTGTTTCTTCTTGAGTGACCTTTAAAAATTCAGGGGCCACATTAGGATCCTTCCAAGCTCCATCATTTAAAGCTTCAATATAACTGCGCATACTTGTTAATGGCGTCCGCAATTCATGTGAAACATTTGAAACAAATTGCCGCAATTCACGGTCAATTTTTTCTTGTTCTGTTACGTCACGTAAAACACAAACAATTCCTGAAATAAAACCAGACTCACGTTGAATCAATGAGAAATAAGCATGTAAAATTTGATCATGGTCATCTTCTGACATATCAAGTGTAATTTCGTCTTGATTTTCAAGTAAATCATGCAAAGTATAGCGATCATGAATCTTTAAAACATCTAAAATTGATTTTCCAATTGTATCTTTTTCTTCGATGTCTAAATAATCACATGCAGCTTGATTAATAATATTAATCTTTCCACGACGATTAGTAGCAATAACTCCATCAGACATATGCGTTAATACTGAATCAAGTCGTCTTCGTTCTGATTCTGATTGTTCCTGTGCCTCTTCAACTCGAACTGATAAATTGTTAACCGCTTGGGCTAATTGACCAAGCTCATCTTTTCCATAAATATGAACTTGACCTGAATAATCTCCATTTGCAATTCTAGTTGTTTGTTTTTTCATTTCATCAATTGAACGTGTAATTGTACTTGATAAAATAATAGCTAAAAACAATCCAATCACAGTTGCAATCAATGCCGCTGTTGCAAAAATAACAGTAACATTATTGATTGAGGTATAAACACTTTCTAGACTAGCTCGAATATAAACCGCTCCGACAACGGTATTAGTATTTCCAGTTGCACTAAATAATGGTGTGATTGAAATATAATAACGTTTGTTATCATTTCGATCGTAAGTCATTTTAGAATAAGTACGACCATTATAAAGAACTTGCTTAATATCACTATCCGTTGTTCTTTGTCCCACTAAAGAACGATTATCTACGTCGTTATCACCACGAATAGTTCCCTTTGCATCGACAACCTCAACATCTGTAATATTACTATTATTAACGTCCTCTAAAATCGTTTTTATACGTTCATTTGCCCTTTGAGTATCACTAGACATCAAATTTTGTGCAAGAGAATTATCTACATAGGAAGATAGTTCTACCCTTTGTTTAAATGACTTTAAATTATCACTTTTCAATCGTTGAATAAAAACAGCCCCGACAATTTGAAACGCAATTAAAAGTAATAGCGCAAATACCAGGGCAATTTTAAAATGAATCGATTGAAAGAAGTGAAGTTTTTTTACATCTTTTGTTTGTTTTTGTTCACTCACTTTTATTCCAATCCTTTAAATTAAATTGTTTCTGAATTTCTTAAAAAGTAACCTACACCACGTCGAGTAACTAACCAAATTGGTCGACTTGGATCATCTTCAATTTTTTCACGTAATCTTCTAACAGTAACATCAACAGTTCTAACATCACCAAAATAGTCATATCCCCAAACTGTTTGTAATAAGTGTTCCCGTGTCATTACTTGACCCTTATGATTTGCTAAATAATACAATAATTCAAATTCACGGTGTGTAAGATCAATCTTTTCTCCATTTTTAGAAACAGAGTAAGAAGCAGGATGAATAACGATATTATCGCCAATTTCAATATCAGATTTCTTTCCATCATCTTCTTGTGCTTGAGCCTGTGCGATAGCTGTAGATTGACGACGCAGATTGGCCTTTACACGTGCAATTAATTCACGATTTGAAAATGGCTTTGTAACATAATCATCTGCACCCATTTCAAGCCCCAATACTTTATCAATTTCAGCATCTTTAGCTGTAACCATAATAATTGGCATGTTATGCGTCTTACGCACTTCACGTGCAACTTCGATTCCATCTACTTTTGGTAACATCAAATCTAATAATATTAAATCAGGATCGACTTCTTCTACCATTTTTAAGGCTTCTTCACCATCATATGCAGTGTAAACATCATAACCTTCTTTTTCCAAATTAAATTTAATAATATCTGAAATCGGTTTTTCATCATCTACTACTAAAATTTTTGTCATTCTAAATCCTCCCGGAACTAGTTGGTACCGCTTATCAATAAAATCTATTTCTATTCCTAGCGACGGTTTTTCCTATTGTTCATGTTTAATTATAAAACAACGCCAAATGTTTGCCAAACTTTGAAAATTATTGCAAAAATTGACGGTTTTTCATGAAAACAGCTAAACACTTTTAAAACTGTGATATAATACGTGTAGGTTCTAAATTTAATATCATGAATTACTTTGTCAAAATAATTATGCACTATCTGTATTTTTCATTTCATTGAATGAATGTTTTCTCGTTCTAATATACATTCTCCATTTTTTACATTCATTCAAAGTAATGATCTGATACATTCTCCCAATCTTGATAATGCATTTATTATTCATTTTGATGCATAAATTAATAATTAGCTCCGGAGTTTTTACTAATTTATTTTGAAGTTTTTTACTACATTCAAGTCAATCTTTGTTACCTCATTCTTGAATGGTTTTAATTAATTTCACATCAAATTGGACCACCTAATTCTATTTTCCAGAATAATCTCTTGATTTTACTTTTAGAAGCGATTTAAAATACAGAACAGAAAAGGATGCACCTGCACATGCATCCTTTTTAATATAAAAAACAATAAAAAACAGATTTTTCAAAAAAAATAAAAAAAAGACTTGCAATACTATTTTATTCTTGGTATTATATAAATCGTCGATAAGATATGTACTTATTTTTTGGGTGGTTAGCTCAGCTGGCAGAGCAACGGACTCTTAATCCGTGGGTCCAGGGTTCGATCCCCTGACCACCCATAACTTTAACAGACTAGTGATAGTCTGTTTTTTTTATTATTTATTTTACTCTGAGCTTTTTATTTGATATTATCGGCGAACTACATATAATAAGAATTGTAAGGAGTTAGAAGCCCTGTGTTAGATGGTAAACTAGTGACCATAAGGTGATGTGTTATGATTTAAGTCAGGGTCGAGGCTCCTTATTTTATTAAGCAAATTATTCTTAGCAAAGAAGGGTTCTATTATGACTGAAAAGCAATGCAAATGTGAATGCTCATGTGGCTGTTCAAACGGTAAAACTTGCACTTGCAAGTCGAACCCAAATGCAAAATGCTCATGTGCTCAAAATAAGTAATATGAGATAAACTCCTGCGTGACTGGGCCAAATTTTTATTAATTGTCAAATTTGCAGTGGGATTTGATAATTAATTGGAAAATTTGGTCTATTTTTTTGTCTTTTTTTAGATTAAGTTTAAAATATCTGTAAGGAGGTCTCAAAATGACTGAAAAAGATACTGTAAATAAAGACTTAATTAAAGACGATTTATATATGGCTGTTAATGGCAACTGGCTAAAAACAGCAAAAATACCTGATGATAAACCACAAACTGGGGGATTTCAAGATTTAGCTGATGATATTGAACAAACCTTAATGCATGATTTTGATACAATGCTTGATACTGAAGTTGATGATCAATACCTACGTGAATTCGTTAAGTATTATCGCCTTGCATTGAACTTTAATCAAAGGAATCATGATGGTTTTGCTCCTGCTAAAAAATATTTACAATCCATTTTAGCACTAAAAGATTGGCAAGATTGGCAAAACAAAGCTATTGAATTAACAATGCAAGGCTATGAAGCTCCTATTAATATGTATGTAAGTAGCGACATGAAAGATACTGAAAACTATGCACTTTATGCTTCTGTGCCTTCTTTGATTCTTCCAGATAAAACTTACTATACTGAAGAAAACGAAAATGGCAAAATGCTTTTACAAGTTTTTTCAACCATGGTAATGAAATTATTTAAGATGGCTGATTTTGATGATCAAAGCGCAAAAGAACATTTAAAACGTGCCTTAGCATTTGATGCTTCTCTTGCACCACATGAAAAAGACAGTACTGAACGAGCAAATTACCCTGAAATGTACAATAAGTACTCTTTTAATGACTTTAAGAAATTTAGTTCAATTCTTGATCTTGAAACTTATATCAAAGGCTTAATTGGAACTGTTCCTGATCAAGTTATTGTTGAAGAACCTAAGTACTATGAAGCACTTAACCAAATCGTTAATGAAGACACTTTTGAAAACTTTAAGAGTTGGCTATTAGTAAATACTTTAACCAGTGTCACCGGTTATCTAAGCAATGACATTCGTGTATGCGGTGGCGAATTTTCACGAGCACTTTCTGGTTCCAAAAAAGCAATGAGTCCACAAAAATCCGCATATTATCTTGCTACTAACCGCTTTAATCAAACAGTTGGTCTTTATTATGCACATAAATATTTTAGTGCTGAAGCTAAAAAAGATGTTGAACACATGGTTCATCAAATGGTCAATGTATATAAGAAGAGATTAGAACAAAATGATTGGCTAAGTGAATCAACACGTAAACAAGCAATTGTTAAATTGGATGCATTAGGAATTAATGTTGGGTATCCTAGTGAATTAGATCCTTTATACAAGAAATTTAAAGTTAATGAGGATTTATCTTTACTAGATAATGCATTAAACTTTACTGAAATCACTATTCGTAATCACTTTGCTAAGTTTGGTAAAAAAGTCGATCGTACACGTTGGCAAATGCCTGCTCATATGGTTAATGCATATTATGATCCTCAATTTAATGTTATTGTTTTCCCTGCAGCAATTTTGCAAGCACCATTTTATAGCATTAAACAATCATCCAGCCAAAATTATGGCGGGATTGGAGCCGTTATTGCTCATGAAATTTCACATGCATTTGATAATAACGGTGCTCAATTTGATGAAAAAGGAAACTTACATAACTGGTGGACAAAAGAAGACTTAGATTACTTCCAAAACTTAGCTCAAGACATGATCAATGAATTTGATGGTTTGGAAACACCAGCTGGTAAAGTAAACGGTAAGCTAGTCGTTTCGGAAAACATTGCTGATGCTGGTGGTTTAAGTTGTGCACTCGAAGCTGCTAAAGCAGAATCCGATGCCGATTTAACAGCTTTCTTTATTAACTGGGCACGAATTTGGCGTGTAAAAGCATCTATGGAAAGAATGCAACTTCTATTAAATATCGATGTTCATGCTCCAGCTGTTTTAAGAGCTAACGTCCAGCCACAAAATTTACCTGAATTCTATCAAACGTTTAATATTACAGAAAATGATGGAATGTATTTATCACCCGATAAGCGCGTAAGTATTTGGTAAAATAAAAAACCTAAGATCAATTTAGATCTTAGGTTTTTTTTACTTATCATTTTCAATTTTGTCCAAATATCCAATTAAATTATCTAAAGCCTTATTAATATCTTCTCTTTCCTTATCAGAAAGACCCTTTAAAAGAACATTGATGTATTCTGCATGTTCACGGTTATGCAATCTATAAAGCAATTTTCCCTTTTTAGTTAAAACGATATTAATAATACGACGATCAGTTGTATTTCTTTCACGTTCAACATATCCCAAACGTTCTAATTTATCAATACTTGTTGTTAAAGTTGCTTTAGATAATGACATTTGGTGTGCAATTTTTGTAATTGTTTGGTTCTTGTTCATTGCAATCGAATGAATTAAATGCAAATCCTTAACTGTTATGTCTTTAAATTGACTATGAGCTAATTCATTGCCTTCGTGTTGCATTGTTAAACTATATAAACTAAATAGTTTATCACTTAAAATTTGCATTTTTTTATTTTCTCGGCTCTTATTTTCACCCATATTGACCCCTCCGAAAGGATAGATTTTTCGTAGTCCAGTTTAGTCCATATAAGTAGTTACTAAACTGAATTATCTCTCTTTATTATATTTTATTTAATCTTAATGTAATTAGCAATTCAACTAATCTCAAAATACGAAAATTTTATATAAAAATAAAAAATGTGAAAGTTCCTTCAGCTATTTAATAAAGCCTTTAGTTAACTTTCACATCTAATCATTTATTATGCCTCTGTTTTAGCGATTCTTCCTTGTTGAATATAAACCGCTAAAATTGAAATATCTGCTGGGTTTACCCCACTAATTCGACTTGCTTGTGCTAAAGTTTCAGGTTGAATCTTACTTAATTTTTCAACCGCTTCAGTTGCTAACCCTTCAATGGCTGTATAGTCAATGTTTGCGGGTATCTTTTTAGCTTCCATTCGGTGTAGTTTTTCAACTTTTTCTTCAGCCTTTTTAATATAACCAGCATATTTATATTGAATTTCAATTTGTTCGATTACGCGTTTATCTAATTTATGATCTGGCGCAGGAATAAATTGAAGTAAATCATTATAACTCATGTATGGACGACGTAACATATCACTTGCTAATACGCCATCTTTTAATGCATGGTCACCATGAGCTTCAAGATAAGCATCAATTTCTTTATTAGGTTTAATCCGAATTGATTCTAATCTTTGTTTTTCGTTTTCAATATCTGCTTTCTTTTGTTCAAATTTAGCATAACGTTCATCTGAAATTAATCCAATTTCGTGACCAATTTCAGTTAATCGCAAATCTGCATTATCATGACGTAAAATCAAACGATATTCCGCACGTGATGTTAATAAACGATATGGTTCATTAGTTCCCTTTGTAACTAAATCATCAACTAAAACACCAATATATGCATCACTACGTTTTAATACAATTTCATCTTTTCCTAGAGCATGACGTCCTGCATTAATCCCTGCAATCAAACCTTGACCGGCAGCTTCTTCATAACCAGAAGTACCATTGATTTGTCCGGCTGTATAGAGACCATTAATTAATTTTGTTTCCAATGTTGGACGCAATTGATATGGTGAAACAACATCATATTCAATAGCATATCCTGGCCGCATCATTTCAGCATTTTCAAGTCCCTTAACATTATGCAACATTTCTAATTGTACTTCTTCTGGAAGAGAAGTTGAAAGTCCTTGAACATAATACTCATCAGTTGTCCGTCCTTCTGGTTCCAAGAATAATTGATGACGATCTTTATCTGCAAACCGAACAATTTTATCCTCAATTGAAGGACAATAACGTGGACCTACTCCTTCAATTACACCTGTAAACATTGGTGCACGATCTAAATTATCACGGATAATTTGATGAACTTTTTCATTAGTGTATGTTAACCAGCAAGACAACTGATCCTTCACTGGAATATATTCATCATCTGAAGATTCAAAACTAAAGTGGTTAACTTCTGCATCACCTGGTTGTTCTTCAGTTTCATCATAATTAATTGTATTTCCGTCAACTCGTGGTGGAGTTCCTGTCTTAAACCGTACAATATCAAAACCGTACTTTTCTTCAAGATTCTTAGTTAATTCGTTTGCTGGTTGTGAATTATTGGGACCTGAAGAATACATCAATTCACCAATGATAATTTTTCCACGTGCAGCTGTTCCTGTTGTCAATACAACTGATTTAGCACCATAATGTGCTCCAGTATTAGAAATAACTCCTGTTACTTTACCGTCTTCAATAATCAAATCATCAATCATACCTTGACGTAAAGTTAGATTTGGCTCTCTTTCTAATGTATGTTTCATTTCAATCGAATATTGACGTTTATCAGCTTGAGCACGTAATGCTCGCACAGCAGGACCTTTACTTGTATTTAACATCCGCATTTGGACATAAGTCTTATCAATATTCTTACCCATTTCACCACCAAGAGCATCGATTTCACGTACTACGGTCCCCTTAGCTGGTCCACCAACAGATGGATTACATGGCATAAATGCTACCATTTCAAGGTTAATTGTCATCAATAATGTTTTATTTCCCATTCTTGCTGCTGCTAAAGCGGCTTCACAGCCAGCATGCCCAGCACCAACAACAATGACGTCATAGTCTTTTGCTTTATAGGCCTTTCCCTCTTGCATTTTATCCTCCTTTAAATTGATTTAATTATTTTCCAAGACAGAATTTACTGAATAATTCATCCAATAATTCATCTTTATATGAATCACCTGTAATTTCACCTAAGTATTCCCATGCATCACGCATATCTGTTTGACACAAATCAACAGGCATTCCATTGTTAATTCCAGTTAAAACTGCATCTAATGAATTTGCTGCTTTATTTAACAACGCAATATGACGTGCATTATTAATAATAACTTCATTTTGTGAATTTTCAATTCCTTGCGCAAACATTTCTTTAATGCGGTTTTCTAATTCATCGACCCCAACATCATTTTTAATTGAAGTCTCAATTATATTTTCCCGACCGACTAATTTTTCAATCTCATCAACTTCAATTTGTTGTGGCAAATCAGTTTTATTTAAAATTACAATTCGTTGTTTGTCTTTAGTTAAATCAATTAATTGGCGGTCCTCATCTGTTAATGGCTCACTAGAATTTAATACTAAGATTACTAAATCACCTTGATTAATTGCTTTCCGTGAACGTTCAACCCCGATTTTTTCAACTTTATCTTCTGTATCACGAATTCCTGCTGTATCAATTAATTTCAATGGAATTCCTTTAATATTTACATATTCTTCAATAACATCCCGTGTAGTACCAGCAACATCAGTAACAATTGCTTTATCTTCATGTAATAAATAGTTTAATAAACTTGATTTTCCTACATTTGGACGGCCAACAATTGCAGTTGCTAAACCTTCACGTAAAATTTTTCCGCCTTGAGCAGTTTCTAAAAGACGTTGAATTTTTTCACGAACTTCAATGGTACGTTCTTTTAATAAGTTAGTTGTAATCATTTCTGTACCATCGTATTCTGGATAGTCAATGTTAACCTCAACTTTAGATAAAGTATCTAAAATATCTTCACGTAATCCACGAATTAATTTAGCAAGACTACCACCTAAATGATTTAATGCTAATTGAGCAGAGCGATCTGTTTTAGCCTCGATGATATCTAAAACTGATTCAGCTTGTGTTAAATCAATTCTTCCATGAAGAAATGCACGCTCTGTAAATTCTCCTGGATTAGCCATTCGAGCACCATAAGTTAACAATAATTGTAAAATTTTGTTAGTTGGTACAATCCCACCATGACAGTTGATTTCAACAATGTCTTCACGTGTATATGTCTTTGGTCCACGCATTACTGTTACCATTACTTCATCAACCATTTCATTATTTTTAGGGTCAATAATATGCCCGTAATGAATAGTGTGAGTTGGTACTTTAGTTAAATCCTTACCTTTATAAATTTTCATAGCGATTGACAAAGCATCATCGCCACTCAAACGTACAATTGAAATTGCACCTTCACCAGGAGGTGTTGAAATGGCTGCAATCGTATCATATTCTGTTGCTTCTTCTACCATGCTTAAAACCCTTTCTTTTTCATAATAAACATTTAACTAATAAAAAAAGTGCTACTCCACCCCTAGCTGCACAACTAAAGAGTGGGTAAAGCACTTTGACTACTTTATCTACTATCAAACTATTTCGCATACAATGTTACTTGGTTCTTTTTTAAAAGTCAAGATTTTTTGTTTGAATAATTCAAAAAGTATATAAGATTATTTTTAAGTAAAAAAAACTCTAATCTATGAAACCATAGATTAGAGAAAAAGGATTGTATATTTGGAGTATGTTAGGTAGCAAATAACTAGGGATGTTATTTACTATGCTTTATAGCATACTGACTAAATGTGAATTTTTCATGACTATTTTAAGCAAAAGCAACTAACTTTTATTGTTAATAAAATTAACGCTTTTTGTTTTTATTTGATCCAAAATCTAAATGCGTTAGAATTTCTGAAACAGTAAGTGCTGCTACTTTTAAAATAGGCATTCGTTTATTATTCAATGTTGAATGTACTTGAGCAGCATCTTTCACAAGTTCTGGAGTATTATTTACCTTTTCCTTCGATGGCAACATTTTAATTTCAGCTTGTAATGTTTCAATACGTTGTTGTTCATCTAATTCTTTACGCTTAGCACTTGTTAATTGATTAATACCTTCAGCTAATTTTTGTTGAATATCTTCACGTTGTTTCTGTAATTGCTTTAATTTTTCTTCTGCTTTATGAAGCTCTACGCGAACAGCTTGCATATTATTATTAGCATTTTGTAGTCTTGATAATTGATTTTGATAATTTTCAAGTAATTCTTTATCCTTAACCAATTTTTCCTTAGTTGCTCGTAGAACTTTATGTGTGTCTCCTTGCAACAAGTTAGTCTTATTTTCAACCTCTTCAAGACTTTCCTCTACATTTGCTAATTCTCGTTTTGCACCTCGTAAATTATAACGTGCTGTATTAAGATCAATCTGCTTATTTTGTAATGCTAAATGTGCATCCTTAATATCGTTATCGGCTACATTACTAATTTCAATTTTAGCTTGTTCTACTGCCTTTTTTTCAGTAGCAACCACTTGATTAGCACCATTTACAGATTTTTGAGCTTTAACTTGTTGCTGTTGCAACTGTTCTTTTTGTTCTATTAAACGTTCCATCATCATTTGTTCTTGTGAACTTAACTTTTTAGGCTGATCCTTAGTTTTTTCAAGATTGATGATACTTTGATTACCTTGAGCAATATCATTTTGTTTATTAGAAATTTTTTCACTTAATTGATTAATATTTTCAATAGTTGCACTTTGCAAGTCATGTTGTACTTGAATCTTTTGTTCTTGTGCTTTAGTTAGTTCTTCTTTAGCTACTTCTATTTCTTGTGCATTATCTTCGACATGCTTACGGCTCAGTTCGACCTCATTTTGAAGGTCATTGATTTTAGTAGTTGCTTGTCTTAAATTAGTTCGAGCATTCTCTAACTGTTTTTCAAAAGATGCCCGTTGTGAAGCAACTGTTAATTGCTCAGCTTGTTTGTTATCTTTTGATGCATCCTTTTGATGATTCATGATCTTTTTCAATGTATTAGAATGTGCATCAAAAATTGGTGATTTCTTCATACGGATACCTCTTTTTAATCGTCATGAAATTCTATTCCTTATATTACTTTGATTCGTGCGAATAAATACTTACTTTAATTTTAACATTTATCAACCATTCATGAAAAGAATATTCCAATCTTTAACATTCGTTTTATATTTTTATTGCACTACCTATTTATTTTCAGTCTCTTATTTTTTTGATATATTTAACCTATTAGGAGGAAAGTAACAATGAATTTTTCATTTTCTGATAAACACCCAAAAAAGCCTTGGTTAACTTGGATTTTTTGGATTATTAGTTTTATTGCTTTAAATATTGCTTTAATGATTGCTCAAAAGTTATTTCATTTACATACTTTTAGTGATTTTATTTTTATTCAATATATATGTGAAATTGGTATCATTATTTTTGCATTACTAATTAATCATTTATATACCAAAGAAACATTGATTTTTAAACAATGGAATATTTTTTCCCATTCATTTTTATTTGATGTATTCTTCATTTACTATATATTTGGAATTATAGTTTTACATCAACAAATGCATCATGTCATAGCATATGCATTCCTTGCACTTTTAATTGGAATTGCTGAAGAAGTCTCTTTTAGAGGAATTATCATGAGTAGTTTCATTAATAATTGGCGTGGTAAACACGCAATCATAATGGGGATTTTATTAAGTAGTTTTTTATTTGGAATAACCCATTCATTAAATGCATTCTCTCAACCACTAAAAAACACAATCATTCAGGTTGTTATTGCTTTTTCTCTTGGTATCATTTTAGCCTTTATGTATCTAAAAACTGCTAATTTAACCACACCAATCTTATTTCATGCATTAATTGATTTTACTTCGATTAGTATCTCTAATTCGGTAAAGAGTCAAGCTGGTTGGGAAACTGCTGGATTACTATTAACAATTGCGTTAATTACTTTTATTGTTGAATTAAGACCAAAATCTAGAAGAAAAATAGAAAATAATTTTTATAAAAATTGTTAATACGTGATTTTAACGTTTAAAATTGATACATTTAAATAGAAAATAATTTTGGAGATGAATTAAAATGCAATTAATTTCTCGTAATAATGCTGCCGTAATGATTCAAAAAAGAATGCGTACCGGTAAAAGATTACATGTAATTATCACAACTTGGAAACGTGATCGTAAAATTGAAATCACTCAAAATGGTAGTAATTTTAATTTAAATGAAAATGGATTTAAACATTATCAAGCACAAAAGTTAACTCAACAAAAATGTTTGCAAGTATTAAAAGAGCGTATGAATATTGAATTTCCACGTAGTCACCAAGTATATATTGCATTTAAATAAAAAATAGCCATGAATTCTCATGGCTATTTTTATTTTACTTTAAAATCATTTTTTATTTGTTCAACGGTTTTCGTGTTTAAAATCACTTTAAATATGACAGCCGCCAAAATAATAAAGAAAAGAATATTAATAATTCCATTCCCCCAGATTGGTGTAACATGCGTTAAAATCACAGCAAAAAAAGTTTCAATAAAGCTAAAAAAGATTGGAACCATAATATTAACACATCTTAGATAAAGTAAAGCACATATCAATCCTAGTGTAAAAAATGCCACTAATTGATAAACATTTTCGATAAAACCGCCATATAAGTTATTCAATAAGTAAACCTGAAATAAACTATATAAAATAGCACTCAATAATACACTTTTAGCAATTGCATGATCAGTTTTAAAATGATGCATCATACTTGGTAAAAGTACTCCAAAAAATGTTACTACAGAAATAGAAGAGGCTGATAAAATATAGCATAACCAAAAAACAGGATCTAATGAGATTCTTAATGATGTCTCTGAAGGAACTGTTTTAAATAATGCATTTATTCCTACTATATATAAAAACATGAATAGCCAAAGCCAACCAATTCTTTTAAAACCAAACCATTCAAAATAGATTTTTTCTTTTGTATAAAACCAATTAATTAGCAAAATTAATCCAATTACAATTAAATTACTAATTAGCATATCGAGTACTGTAATTTTAAATTGAAAAATTCGTGCAATTAAGTGCAAACCAAAAATTCCAACTAACCAAAATAATAATGTAAGCCAAACCTTTCTTAGATTATTATTCGTCTTTTTATTACTCATATTCGCTCCTCACTTTTCTTCATACCAAACATTTTAATATAAAAATAATCAAAATAAAACACTTTCAAGTTACCTGCTATATAATATGGTTATTAATAGAAATTAATAAAAAGAGGTCTTAATATGAATCATCAAATTATTAATAAAGAATTTTCAACAGTTGTAAATTTAGTTGTTACTTTTATTCAAAAAAAAGGATTCAAGATTTTTGATAATATTGACCAGTGCCAAGAAGCCACTAATGTTGGCCTAAACATTCCTAAAACACGTTTAATCATTTTCGGAAATCCTAAAATTGGAACGCTATTAATGCAAGAAAATGATGATATTACTTTTGAATTACCAATCAAATTGCTTTTAATTCAAAAAGGAAATCAAACTGAATTAATCTATCGCGATCCTCTCAATTTCGCTGGTCATGAAAAACTTACAGAAACTGGCAAAAAGATCTTACAAAAAATGCATAAAATGTATCTTGAAATGTATAATTTTGTATCATCAAAGTAGGTCTTAATAATATTCTACTTATTCTCAATTAACTTTTAATTGTGTTTCATGTGAAACATGATAATTTAAGCAATAAAAAAAGTGAGACTAATTGTCTCACCTGGGAGAGTTTTCGTTTACGCTATGTTCATTATTAAGGGGTCAAGAACAGCGCACAAATTACTTTTGAATAACGAAAACTAAATTATAAAATTATAATGCAGCAGATTTTTAATTTTTAAGTATCGGTTGGGAGAGGATACTATTTTTTATGATGATTTGATCATCGATTTATTTAAAGAAAGTAATAATACATAACAAGCATGCATCTATTAGCTTAATAATTTGTACAATATAAGTTACTGAGTAAATGAAATTAAAAATCATTATAATTTTATAACAAAGCATTTATTCGCATAGGGATTAACCTCTCTATGTTCACTTAGATTCTAACATTATCTCAAAATGTTTAATCTAAAATTTCCTGAATCAACACTTTTACTTCCCGAATTAATAATTTATTATTTAATTGGTTTCCATTGCCATTCATTCACTTCTGGAAGATCTCGTCCTGTATCACG
Source organism: Ligilactobacillus cholophilus (assembly GCF_030389495.1). Lineage (NCBI taxonomy): Bacteria > Bacillati > Bacillota > Bacilli > Lactobacillales > Lactobacillaceae > Ligilactobacillus > Ligilactobacillus cholophilus. The sequence continues at coordinate 1,362,910 of NZ_CP127832.1, read as the reverse complement.
GATATATTGATTATGTTTAGCAATTTCAGCATCCATTTCAGCTACAATCGAACCATATTGAGCAGGATTGTCTAAACTTGACACTGCTGCCTTGACCAAATCAAAACGATCTAATTGATTTACAACGCGCATATCAAATGGCGTTGTAATATCACCATTTTCACGATATCCATGAAAATCTACATTATGATTATGACGATCAAAGAAAATATCGCGCAACAAACCTTCAAATCCATGGAATGCAAAGATTATAGGTTTGTCTTTTGTAAAGTACATATCAAATTCTTCATCTGAAAGTCCACGTGAATTTCGTGATGGACTTTCAAGTTTTAATAAATCAATTACATTAATAAAACGAATTTTCAATTCAGGTAACTTTTCATGTAAAATTGAAATTGCTGCTAAACTTTCTAAGTTTGGTTCTGTTCCAGCTGCAGCAAAAACAATATCTGGTTCACCATCATTATCTGTTGAAGCCCAATCAATTATCTTCAATCCTTTATCAACTAATTCCTTAGCCTCTGCTGGAGAGTAGAATTGTTGCCGTGGGTGCTTAGATGAAACTACATAATTAATCTTGTCACGATCATTCAATATCTTATCAAAAACAGCTAATAAACAGTTAGCATCTGCAGGTAAATATTCTCGAATGTATTCTGGCTTTTTATCTGCTAATAGTCCTAAAATACCAGGATCTTGATGCGTATATCCATTATGATCTTGTTGGAATACAGTCGAAGTTGCCATAATATTTAAAGATGGTATTGATGTTCTCCACGGTTGTTCTTTAGCCTTTCTAATCCACTTAAAGTGTTGTGTAAGCATTGAATCAACTACACGCAAGAAAGCTTCATAACTTTGGAAAAATCCATGACGTCCAGTTAAAACATAACCTTCTAAAAATCCTTCTGCTTGATGTTCAGATAACTGAGAATCAATTACTCGACCAGATGGAGCTACAAACTCATCATATGGTTTATTAATTGGTTCTATCCATTGTCGCTCAGTGGCTTCAAAAATAGGAGCAAACCGATCAGACATAACTTCATCTGGTCCAAACATTCTAAAATTATGATTTTTTTCATTCATTTCAATAACATCTTTTAAATATGTCCCTAAAATGCGATTATCTTGAGCCATTATGCCGCCATGTTTACTTGTATCAACTGCATAGTTTCTAAAATCAGGTAAAATCAAATCATGAATTAATTTACCTGGATTTGTATTCTCATTTACTGCCATTCGTTGATTTCCCTTAGGCACAATTTCAGCAATTTCAGCTCTTAATTTACCATTTTCATCAAATAATTCTTCTGGTTTATAGCTTTTAAGCCATTGCGTTAATGCATCTGCATGTTCCATATGATCAGCATCAACTGGTAATGGAACCTGGTGTGCTCTGAATGAACCTTCAATTGGCTTTCCATCCCATTCTTTAGGACCTGTCCAACCCTTTGGCGTCCGTAAAATAATCATTGGCCATTGTGGTAATGATGAATCATTATTTTCACGTGCATTCTTTTGAATTTTCTTAATATCTTCAATGGCTTCATCCATTACCTTACTCATTTGCTTATGCAATTTTTTAGGATCGTTACCTTCAACAAAATATGGTTTCCAATCCATTCCTTCAAAGTATTTTTTCAAGTTTTCATCACTTTCACGTGATAATATTGTTGGATTAGAGATTTTATAACCATTTAAGTTTAAAATTGGTAAAACAGCACCATCTTTAATTGGATTAATAAACTTATTTGATTGCCATGAAGTTGCAAGTGGTCCTGTTTCAGCTTCGCCATCTCCCACTACTACTGCAGCAATGAGGTCTGGATTATCTAATATTGCACCTGTTGCATGTGAAATAGAGTAGCCTAATTCTCCACCTTCATGAATTGATCCAGGCGTTTCAGGAGCAGCATGTGAAGCAACTCCTCCAGGAAATGAAAACTTTTTAAATAATTTCTTCATTCCCCTTTCATCCTGACTAACTTCAGGATAAATTTCTGAATAGCTTCCATCTAAATATGAATTTGAAACCATTACCTGACCACCATGTCCAGGACCTTCAACATAAAACATATTTAAATCATACTTTGTAATTGCACGATTTAAATGTGCATAAATAAAGTTTTGTCCTGGAATTGTTCCCCAGTGACCAATTGGTCGAGCTTTTACATCACTTGCTTTCAATTCCCTTCTTAAAAGCGGATTATCTTTTAAATATAATTGTCCAATTGATATGTAATTCGCTGCACGCCAATATGCATCCAATTTATCTAAATATTCTGTTGATGAGTAATCTTGTTTCATTACTAATTCCTCCCTAAAGTTTGAAAACATTTTCATCTCACTATGCTATAAGCATACCTTCATTCGATTTGTGGGTCAACCTTTATTTTTTATGGTACGAACCAATTAAAAAAGCAAAAATAAAGGCTATGATAAAACCATAGTCTTTACTTACCAAAAATTACTATTTAATTATTTTAAACGTTCAACATCACGAGCAATAACTAATTCTTCATCAGTTGGAATCCGAAGGACTTTGATTTTTGAATCTTCAGTAGAAATAATGCCATCTACATTTGCATTATTCTTTTCATCATCAATTGCCATTCCCATAAATGATAAGCGATCAATAATTCGTTTGCGAATTGCACCTTCGTTTTCACCGATTCCTGCAGTAAAGACGATACCGTCTAAACCACCCATTTCAGCATAATATTGACCAACATAACGGACAATATTCTTTACGAATAATTTTATTGCTAAATGAGAACGTTGATCGCCATCTTTTTCAGCTGCTTGCAAATCACGCATATCTAATGAACGACCTGAAACGCCTAAAAGACCTGATTTTTTATTTAATGTATCTAAAATTGAATCAATATCTGTTGTTCCCATTTTCTTCATGACATAAGCTACTAATGAAAAATCAACATCTCCAGAACGTGTTCCCATTGTAATTCCTGTCAATGGTGTGAATCCCATTGATGTATCAAATGATTTTCCATCCTTAATTGCACACATTGAAGAACCGGCTCCTAAGTGACAAGTAATTAATTTTAAATCTTCTAAAGGTTTCCCCATATACTTAGCAGCTTGTAAAGCAACATATTGATGACTTGTACAATGATAACCATAACGTCTTACACCATAATCTTCATACCATTCATATGGTGTACTGTACATGTAATTTTCTTCTGGTAAAGTTTGATGAAAAGCAGTATCAAACACAGCTACAGAAGTTGCATTTGGTAACAGTTTCTTAAACTCCTTGATCCCAATTAAATTATTAGGATTGTGTAATGGAGCAAAATCAGCTAATTCGTCAATTTTTTGAATTACATCATCATCAACTACAACTGATTGATTAAAATATTCTCCTCCAGCAACTACACGGTGTCCAACACCTGTAATTTCATTAAAGTCGCTGACAATATTTAATTTCTTTAGTAATTTCAACATTTCCTGAATTGCTTCACCATGATTATTCAATGGCTTTTCTTCAGTATATGTTTCGCCATTACCATACTTGATCTTGATCTTTGAACCATCAAAACCAATACGTTCCAATAAACCTTTTGCAATTTCTTTTTCTTCAGGCATTTCATATAATTTAAATTTTAATGTAGAACTACCTGAATTAATAACTAATGTTTTTTCCAATAGACTTTCTCCCTTATAAAAAAATCTATAATGAAAATACCACTTTTAATGGCAAAAAAGCAAGTAAAATCAAGCTTTTTTAACAAAAAATATTCGATTTACGAATTAATTCAAAATATTAATTTATTAAAATAAAGTATAATTTTTTATATAATATATCTAAATTATTGTTTAATAAACATTAGGTAATTTTTTTACTTTGACGTTAAATTAATTTATCGTTTTTTGAATTTAGTTTTTTCTTATAATTACTATAAAAAAACAGCAACACCGCACTTACGATGTTGCTGTTATAAGCTTTGCAACTATTTTCTCTTGCTCTTATATGCTTTACGCTTAGCTTTTTCTAAACGTTTTTGGTGAGCTTTTTCAGCTGCTGCTTTTTCTTCACGTTCGCGACGAATCTTAAATGGATTTTGTAACAATAATGTTTGCCCTACTGAAAAGGCATTTGTTACCACCCAATAAAGTGCTAAGGCAGATGGTAAGTTGATTGCAATAAATCCTGTCATAATTGGCATGAAATAAAGCATCATATTACTCATCATATTATTAGTACCTTCAGGCTGACTCATCATTGTTAACTTAGATGTTGCAAATGTAAATAATGCAGCCAAGATTGGCATAATGTAATATGGATCTTTATCACCTAAGTGCATCCATAAGAAATCACCATTCTTCAAAATTGGTGAACGCCAGATTGCTTGATACAAAGCAATCAAAATTGGCATTTGAATTAACATAGGTAAACATCCGGCAATTGGATTAATTCCAGCTTCAGCATAAAGTTTTTGTTGCTCTTCGCTTAACTTTTGCATTGATTCTGGATCCTTGCCTGGATATTTCTTTTGTAATTCCATCAATTTTGGTTGAATTTCCTGTGTCTTACGGGTACTCTTCATTTGATAGAACATCAAAGGCAAGATAATAATTCTAATAATAATTGTAAAGACCACGATTCCCCAGCCATAATTATGACCGAATACATTACTTAGCCATTGAATGGCACGCACAAAATTCCAAATAATGTAATGATCCCAAATACCTGTACTATGAGAAGTAATTGGTGCATTACTTGTACATCCTGCAAGTAATACGGCCAAAGATAATGTTCCAAGAATCGCAAAATTTCTTTTTTTACGTCGTTTCATTAGTTATGCAATTCCTCACTTTTCGATTCAGTTTTTACCGGCAATACTTTCGCTAACCGTAACGCATGACTTAAATGTTTTTTTACATCATGTGTTGACATCCATGCTACTGTAGGTCGAGCTATCACTAAGAAATCACAATCTTGTTTTAACTGTGGTTTCAAATCAGTTAAAGTTTGGCGAATTCTACGCTTGACCCAATTTCGAGCAACCGCGTTCCCAACTTTCTTACCTACTGAAATCCCTACTCTGAAATGAACCTGATTTGGTTTTTCAAGCATATAGACTACAAATTGGCGATTAGCTACCGATTTCCCTTGAGTAAAAACTTTTTGGAATTCTGCTTCTTTTTTGACGCGGTATGATTTTCTCATTGTCAATCTCCTAATGTCTTATCAATTTTCTAGATAAGAAAAAAGACCACTGACGGTCCAGTGATCTATGCAGACAATACTTTTCTACCTTTACGGCGTCTACGTGCTAACACATTGCGACCGTTCTTTGTACTCATACGCTTACGGAATCCGTGTACGCGTTGACGGTGACGTTTCTTAGGTTGGTAAGTTCTTTTCATGAATTACACCTCCTTATAGATCAGCGATTCAAAAACTTAAATTAAGTGTTTTTTCATCTTTTTATCAAGTCAAAACAGACTTACTTTAGTAAGTTTAACATAGAACAACTCATATGAAAAGAAATTTTTTATTTTTAAAGCAACAAAAAACTTAGGATTTTATTACGTTTATCATTATTTTTATCCACATTTTTAAGAAATTTATCTGCAATTTAAAAATTTCTTTGTGAATAAAGTTTAAAGCTAATCACAGCTTTTTTTACATAGATATCCACAAATAACATGGTGTTAATTCTAAAACTGTGATTTTTTGTTAAATCTGTGGAAAACATATATAAACATTGATATAGCAATAAGGATTTTTTACATCGAATTGTGGATAAACAGATAATCAAAGTGAGATATCCACACTTTTTATTACCCTGTGGATATCTAAAATAACATGTGTGATTCCTCTAAAAATGTTTTTGCACAGTTGTGGAAAACTTGCTTTTTTAATGCTACAATGTACGTATAATTTTTATAAAGGAGGACTATTTAGTGCAGGATCCAGAACTTGAATCATTATGGAAAATAATCTCAGATGGTTTGCAACAATCCTATGCGCCAATTTCATATAATACATGGATTAAGCCTGCTAAACCTATCAAATTTTCAAATGATACTTTAATTATTAATGTTCCATTCAAGTTAATTAAAGATTATTGGAATCGCTATATCTGTAATGAAATTATTGATTTACTTGAACCTGCTATCGGCAAAAGAATCAAAATTACCGTTCATTCAGATGATGAAACCACTCCTTCAGAAGTTCAACAACCATTAGCTAATGATCTAGAAAAAGAACTTTCATCATCTGTCAAGCAAGATACAAATTTTATTCACAATAATCAATTGAATCCCGACTATACGTTCGAAAAATTCGTCGTTGGTAATGGAAATAAAATGGCGCATGCTGCTGCTTTAGCAGTTTCAGAAAATCCAGGGAAAATTTATAATCCTTTATTTATTTACGGAGGCGCTGGATTAGGGAAAACTCACCTAATGCAAGCAATTGGGAATGAAATTCTAACACGTAATCAAGCTAATAAAATTAAATACGTATCTAGTGAAGCTTTTATGAATGACTATATCAATTCAATTCGTTCAAATAATCAAATTGAATTTAGAGATGAGTATCGTAATGTTGATTTGCTTTTAGTTGATGATATTCAATTTTTGGCAGATAAATTAGGAACACAAGAGGAATTTTTTAATACATTCGAAACACTTTTTCAAAATAACAAACAAATCGTTTTAACTGCTGATCGTTTGCCGAATGAAATTAAAAATTTACAAGAACGTTTAGTTACTCGCTTTAAGATGGGTTTGGCTGTTGATATTACACCACCTGATTTTGAAACTCGAATTGCAATTTTACGTGAAAAATCTCAATCACTTGGCTTAGATTTACCAAATGAAGCTTTAAATTACATTTCAGGTCATTTTGATAGTAGTGTACGTGATTTGGAAGGTGCTTTAAAACGAATTCAAATTGTTACTTCGATGACGAATGGTCCAATCACCACAAGTATGGTAGCTGATGCTTTACAAGGATTGATTGATCAAAAGGGTAATAAAGAAGTTACAATTTCGTTAATTCAAAATAAAGTTGCAAAATACTTTAATGTAACTGTAACTGAACTAAAAGGTAAAAAACGAGTAAAAGAAATTGTTCATCCACGTCAAATTGCAATGTATTTAAGTCGTGAACTAACGAATGCCTCATTACCTGCTATTGGTAAAGAATTCGGTGGCAAAGATCATACTACTGTTATTCATGCTCATGAAAAAATAGAAACTGATCTCTTAAAAAATAAAGATTTACAAAGAGAAATAAAAGAATTAAAAGATGAACTTCAAGTCTAGCTTGTGAATAAAAGTGGACAGTTGTTGAAAATTATCCACAAGTTATACACAGACTAAATCTTACATACTCAAGCTTTTTAAAAGTTTTCCACAGAATCAACAGCACCTAATACTACTAATATAATAAATTACTTATATATATTAATTAAGGAGCAACTTATATTATGAAATTTACCATTAAACGTAATCCATTCATTAAAAAATTAAATGATGTACAACGAGCAATTTCTTCAAAAACAGCAATCGAAATTTTAACAGGTATTAAAATTGATTTAACAGATAAAGTTTTAACTTTAACTGGTAGTGATTCTGATATTTCAATTGAAAATGAAATTAAAGTTGACGATGTTGACTATAATCTAATCATTGATGAACCAGGTGCAATTGTTTTACCTGCACGATTCTTTAGTGAAATTGTAAAAAAATTACCAGAAGATACATTTACATTAGAAGTAAATGATCGTTTCCAAGCAACAATTACTTCAGGTCAAACTGAATATCAAGTTAATGGAGTTGATTCAAATAACTATCCTCATTTACCTGAAATTGACTCTAATGAACATTTAAAAATTTCAGCTGACTTATTTAAACAAATTATTAATCAAACTGTAATCGCTGTTTCAAATCAAGAAAGTCGTCCTTTATTAACAGGGGTTCATTTAGTTATTAGTAACGGAGAATTACATGCAGTTGCTACTGATTCTCATCGTTTAAGTCAACGTAAAGTAAAATTAACTGGTGCTGAAGAAATTAATTACGATATTATTGTTCCTGGAAAATCATTAATTGAATTATCAAGAATGATTGGTGATGAAACTGATGATTTAGAAATTCAAATTGCAGAAAATCAAATTCTATTTACATTCAATGGCACAGCTTTCTATTCAAGACTATTAGAAGGAATGTATCCAGATACAGATCGACTCATTCCTCAAAGCTCAGAAACAACAATTGAATTTAATGCTGTAACATTTTTACGTGCAATTGAACGTGCTTCATTACTTTCACATGAAGGTCACAACAATGTAGTTAAATTAAGTTTGAATGTTGAAACACAAAATGCAACTTTATCAAGTAATTCTCCTGAAGTTGGGAATATTGAAGAAGAACTTCAATTTGATAAATTAAGTGGAAATGACATTGAAATTTCATTTAATCCAGATTATATGAAAGCAGCACTACAAGCTCTTGGACAAGCTGAAGTAAAGATGGATCTAACATTACCACTAAGACCATTTACATTAATGCCAACCGAAGATAGTGAAGAATTTATCCAATTAATTACACCAGTTAGAACATTTTAATAAATATTAATAAAAAGACTGCATACTAGATGCAGTCTTTTTTAGTGATAAATAAATGACAAAAAATACCAGATAATTTAAAATTAGACTAGCGTTTTTAAAATTTTTTATGATAATATATTGTGTAAAATATATTTATTAAAGGGTAGGGATGTTTTAGTGAAAGAAGTAAAAAAAGTATCTAAAAAGTACATTTATTTTTTTGGATCATTTGGTGGAATTCTTTTTGGTTATGATATTGGAGTAATGACTGGTGCATTACCATTTTTGCAAATTGATTGGAATATGCATTCAGCCTTTTGGGAAGGTTGTATTACTTCCTCACTAATGTTTGGTGCAATTTTTGGTGGAATGATGGCTGGTCATTTATCAGATAAAATTGGGCGGAAGAGGATGTTGTCATTATCTGCATTAATTTTTATTATCGGTTCATTATTATCGGCTATTGCACCAAATAATGGATATATATATTTAACGCTTGTTCGTGTATTTCTAGGGTTATCGGTTGGTGCAATTTCTGCTACAGTTCCAAACTATATGTCAGAAATGACTCCTGCTAAATCACGAGGCAGATTATCTGGAATTAATTTTACAATGATTGCCTTAGGGACACTATTATCTTATGTTGTTGATTATTTCTTGCAATATCTACCAGCATCATTTGCTTGGAGAACGATGCTAGGAGTTGCTGCAGTTCCTGCTTTAATTCTTTTCATAGGAAGTTTAAGATTACCAGGATCACCACGTTTCTTGATCAACCATAATCGAATTGACGAAGCACGTGAAGTAATTTCTTTGGTTCAACCTAAAGATCAAATTGAAAATGAAATCAAAGCAATTCAAAATATTAAAAAAGCTGAAGACCAAACTACAAATCAAACTAAGTTAATTAAAATGTTTACAGGAAAATATCGTTATTTAGTAATTGCCGGAGTTGGCGTAGCCGCATTCCAACAATTTATGGGAGTAAATGCAATTTTCTACTATATCCCATTAATTGTTGCTAAAGCTACAGGACATGCAGCATCATCAAATTTGATGTGGCCAGTAATTGAAGGTGCTATTTTATTATTAGCATCTTTCCTATTCTTAGCAATTGCAGATAAATTTAAGCGTCGCACCTTATTAATTTTAGGTGGGACTGGAATGGGATTATCTTTCATCTTGCCTGCAGTGATTAATACATTGTTTACTCATGTTAATCCATTGATTACTATCTTCTTCTTATGTATTTATGTTGGTTTCTATGGGTTTACATGGGCTCCATTAACATGGGTTATTGTTGGTGAAATTTTCCCACTTGCTATTCGTGGTAAGGCTAGTGGAACTGCTTCTTCATTTAACTGGGTAGGTGCCTTCTTAGTTGGATTATTGTTCCCAATTATGACTGCATCAATGTCACAAGAAACAGTTTTTGCTATTTTTGGAGTAATTTGTTTGATGGCAGTAGCCTTTATTATTTTTAAAGTACCAGAAACAAAGGGCAGAACGCTTGAAGAAATTGAAAAGAAATATGTAAAAGAATAAAAACTAAAAAAGTGCATCTTTTAATTTTAGGTGCACTTTTTTTAGTTAATATGTTTTAGTGTTATTCAAATTTTCTATTTTAAGCGAATTTAAGCATAATTAAGCTAAACACATTAGAATATATTAAATTAGCTTAAAACGCGAAATATCCGCCCTAAAATTGTTTTTATCTAAAAAAAAGGGTATAATTGTATAGTAAAAAGTCTGATTTTAAGGAGGTTTGCCAAATGCAAGAAGTAGTTTTGAAAACACCTTACATTACTTTAGGACAATTATTGAAAATTGTTGACGTAGTTTCATCTGGTGGCGAAGCTAAATGGTATTTAAGTGAGCATGAAATTTACGTTAATGATGAATTAGATAATCGTCGAGGACGTAAGTTATATCCAGACGACAAGGTGAAGTTGCCAAATGGTAAGACCTACGTCATGAGAAGTAGTGAAAACTAATGTATTTAAAGAATTTACAACTGCATCATTTTCGTAATTACGATAATCAATCAATTGATTTTTCACCATCAACAAATGTTTTGATTGGCGAAAATGCTCAAGGTAAAACTAACTTATTAGAATCAATTTATGTTTTAGCAATGACTCGAAGTCATCGTACAAGTAATGATAAAGAATTGATTGAATTTTCAAAGGATGCAGCCCAAGTTTCAGGAACTATTCAACGCAATTTAGGCCCCTTGAAATTAGAACTTGATATTGGAAAAAACGGAAAAAAAGCTAAAGCTAACCATATAGAAAAAGCCCGGTTATCAGAATATTTAGGACAAATGAATGTGATTTTATTTGCTCCTGAAGATTTAGCTTTAGTGAAGGGTTCACCAACTGTAAGGCGTAGATTTATTGATATGGAATTTGGCCAAATTTCGCCTAAATATTTACATGATTTAACGCAATATCGAAGTATTTTAAAACAGCGAAATCGATATCTTAAACAACTTCAAGTTAAAGAAGCTAGTGATAAGTTATATTTAGAAGTTTTATCTGAACAACTTGCAGCAGTAGGCGGTTCAATTATTAGTCAACGAATAAATTTTTTAACAGAGCTTGAGAAGTATGCACAAAAATTACATGCAGGAATTACTCAAGGTAATGAAAATTTAACGTTTAAGTATGAATGTGTTGTTAAAAATGTTGTCTCATTAACTGAATTGGAAATTAGTCAGAGTTTAATGAATCTGTATGAAAAAAATCAACAAAAAGAAATTTTTCAAGGAACTACTCTTTATGGTCCACATCGAGATGATGTAAAGTTTCTTGTAAACGATAAGAATGTTCAAGTATATGGATCACAAGGGCAACAGCGAACTACGGCTCTTTCAGTAAAGTTAGCTGAAATTGATTTAATGAAAAGTCAGACTAATGAATATCCAATTTTATTATTAGATGATGTTTTATCTGAATTAGATGGAGCTAGACAGACTCATTTATTAAAGACAATTCAAGATAAAGTGCAAACATTTTTAACAACTCCAGCGTTAAGCGATGTAGCACGTAATTTAATTAAGGAACCCAAGATTTTTTATATTAGTAAAGGTAAAGTAACAACTGATTCATCATTGAGAACACAGGTATTTTACCCAACGAAACAAAAGAAAACTCACTAGTTAGGAGTGGAATAATGGCAGACGATAAGCAATTGCAAGAAGAAAAAGAAGAAAAAGCCAAAGAGTATGATGCTAGTCAAATTCAAGTTTTAGAAGGACTTGAAGCTGTTCGTAAACGTCCCGGAATGTATATTGGTTCTACCAGCGAACAAGGTCTACACCACTTAGTATGGGAAATTATCGATAATGGGATTGACGAAGCTCTAGCAGGATTTGCAACTGAAATTAATGTTACTGTCGAAAAGGATAATAGTATTACAGTTAAAGATAATGGACGGGGAATCCCTGTTGATATTCAAAAAAAGACTGGTCGTCCAGCCTTAGAAACGGTATTTACTGTTCTTCATGCTGGTGGTAAATTCGGCGGTGGCGGATATAAGGTTTCTGGTGGACTTCATGGGGTAGGTGCATCAGTTGTTAATGCTTTATCTACTTCATTAGATGTTCGGGTAACGCGTGAAGGTGATCCTAATATTTATGGAATGGACTTTAAATTAGGTAAAGTTAATACTTCAATGCATGTAGTGGGACAAACTGGAATCCATGAACATGGGACAACAGTTCACTTTGTGCCAGATCCCGATGTATTTACTGAAACGACAGTATATAATATTAAGACTTTGACTACACGTATTCGTGAATTAGCATTCTTAAACAAAGGATTGAAAATTACAATCGATGATTTGCGTCCTGAAGAACCAACACATGAAGAGTTCCACTATATTGGCGGAATTAAACACTATGTTGAGTATCTTAATAAGGGGAAAGAAGTTATTTTCCCAGATCCAATTTATGTAGAAGGCGTTCAAAAAGGAATTACAGTTGAAGTCGCTTTACAATATACAAACGATTTCCACTCTAACTTATTAACTTTTACTAATAATATTCATACTTATGAAGGTGGAACTCACGAATCAGGATTTAAGACAGCTTTGACTCGTGTAATCAATGATTATGCACGTAAGACAAACTTATTAAAAGATAATGATCCTAATTTATCAGGTGAGGATGTACGTGAAGGACTAACAGCAGTTATTTCAGTTAAGCACCCTAACCCACAATTTGAAGGACAAACAAAAACAAAATTAGGAAATTCTGATGCTCGAGCAGCAACTGATAAGATTTTTAGTGAAGTTTTCAGTAAATTTATGATGGAAAACCCAACAGTTGCTAAAGAAATTGTTAATAAGGGAATTTTAGCATCTAAAGCACGTGTAGCAGCTAAACGTGCACGTGAAGTTACACGGAAGAAAAATGGACTAGAAATTTCTAATTTACCAGGAAAATTAGCAGATAATACAAGTAAAGATCCTGAAATTTCAGAATTGTTTATTGTCGAGGGGGATTCAGCTGGTGGTTCAGCAAAACAAGGTCGTTCTCGATTAACTCAAGCTATTTTGCCAATTCGTGGGAAAATTTTGAATGTTGAAAAAGCTAGTTTAGATCGAATTTTAGCCAATGAAGAAATTCGTTCATTGTTTACAGCATTAGGTACAGGATTTGGTGATGATTTTAACGTTGAAAAAGCAAATTATCATAAATTAATCATTATGACTGATGCGGATGTCGATGGGGCTCATATTCGAACATTGCTATTAACACTCTTTTATCGTTTCATGCGTCCAATGATTGAAAAGGGCTATGTTTACATTGCACAGCCACCTTTGTATCAAGTGCGTCAAGGTAAAATGATGCGTTATATCGATTCAGATGAAGAATTAGACGAAGTATTATCACAATTACCAGCATCACCTAAGCCAGTTATTCAACGATACAAAGGGCTTGGTGAAATGGATGCAGAACAACTCTGGGAAACAACTATGGATCCAGAAAAGAGACGTTTATTGCGTGTTAAATTATCAGACGCAGAAGAAGCTAATAACGTTTTTGAAATGTTAATGGGTAACCAAGTAGGCCCAAGACGTCAATTTATTGAAGAAAATGCAACATTTGTTGATAACTTAGATGTTTAATTAAAAAGTATTGCATATTTATATTGTTCGGGAAATTTTAGAAGGAGGTTCCTACAGTGGTAGATTTACCAAATCGAATTAAAGATGTGGATCTTTCAAACGTCATGCAAACATCATTCTTAGATTATGCAATGAGTGTTTTGGTAGCACGTGCTTTGCCTGACGTACGGGATGGTTTAAAACCAGTTCACCGACGGATTTTATATGGAATGAGCGAATTAGGAGTCACTCCAGAAAAGCCATATAAGAAATCAGCCAGAATTGTTGGGGAAGTAATGGGGAAGTTTCACCCTCATGGTGACTCAGCAATTTATGAATCAATGGTACGAATGGCTCAAGATTTTAGTTATCGTTACTTATTAGTTGATGGTCACGGAAACTTTGGTTCTGTTGATGGTGACGGAGCTGCTGCTATGCGTTATACCGAAGCAAGAATGTCAAAAATTGCAACGGAAATGCTACGTGATATTAATAAAGACACTATTGATTTTCAACCTAACTATGATGGTACAGAACGTGAACCTAAAGTATTACCAGCACGTTTCCCTAATTTATTAGTTAATGGAGCAACAGGAATTGCAGTCGGAATGACAACTAATATTCCACCTCATAACTTATCAGAAGTAATTTCAGCTATTCATATCTTAATGGATAATCCTGATGCTACAACAGCTGAATTAATGGAAGCAATTCCAGGACCAGATTTCCCTACTGGTGGAATTGTAATAGGAAAATCAGGAATTAGAAAAGCATATGAAACTGGAAAAGGAATAGTGATTTTACGTGCAAAAGTTGATATTGAAGAACAAAAGAATGGTAGACAACAAATTATTGTCCATGAATTGCCATACATGGTTAATAAGGCACGTTTAATTGAACGAATTTCTGAATTAGCACGAGAAAAGGAAATTGATGGAATCACTGCAATTCATGATGAATCTGACCGTGATGGAATGAGAATTACAATTGATATTCGACGCGATGTTAGTGCATCTGTGGTATTGAATAATTTATACAAGATGACATTGATGCAAACATCATTTGGATTCAATATGCTAGCAATTGTTGATGGTACTCCTAAAATTTTAAGTCTTAAGCAAATTCTACAATATTATTTAAAACACCAAGTAGAAGTAATTCGTAGAAGAACAGCATTTGACTTAAAGAAAGCTAAAGCACGTGCTCATATTTTAGCGGGATTAAGAATTGCGCTAGATCATATTCAAGCAATTATTGATATTATCCGTAATTCTGAAAGTGGAGATGTTGCTAAAGATCGCTTAATGAATGAATTTGATTTAAGTGACAAACAAGCACAAGCAATTTTAGATATGCGGTTAGTAAGATTAACCGGTTTGGAACGAAGTAAAGTTGAAGCCGATTATGAAAAGACAATGAAAGCAATTGCTGATTATGAAGATATTCTTGCTAGTCGTGAACGTATCAATGAAATTATTTATCAAGAATTACTTGATATTCAATCAAAATATGGTGATGAACGTCGCACAGAATTAATGGTTGGAGAAGTTACAAGTATTGAGGATGAAGATTTAATTGAAGAAGAATCTGTTGTAATCACTTTAACTCATAATGGATATATTAAACGACTACCAACTAGTGACTTTAAAGCACAACGCCGTGGTGGTCGTGGAGTTCAAGGAATGGGTGTCCATGATGATGACTTTATTGAACAATTAATTACAACTTCAACTCATGATGAGTTATTATTCTTCACTAATTTAGGTAAAGTGTACAGTATGAAGGGATATGAAATTCCTGAATACGGACGCTCTGCCAAGGGAATTCCGGTAATTAATTTGCTAAATATTGATGCAGGAGAAAAAATTGCTACGGTAGTCAATATTCCACATGATGACGATGAAGAACAAACAGCACAATATTTGTTCTTTACTACAAAAATGGGAACTGTTAAGCGGACCCCAGTGGAAGATTTTAGTAATATCCGTAAAAATGGTTTAAAGGCTATTAATCTTCATGATAATGATGAATTAATTAATGTTTCATTAACAGATGGACAACAAAATATAATCATTGGAACTCATTTAGGATATGCGGTTTCTTTCAAGGAAGAAAGCGTTCGTTCTATGGGACGTTCAGCAGCGGGTGTACGTGGAATTAGATTACGTGAAAATGACTATGTAATTGGATCAGATATTTTGGATAAAGACAGCGATGTTTTTGTAATTTCTGAAAAAGGTTATGGTAAACGGACTCCTGCAACAGAATATCCAATTAAGGGACGTGGTGGTAAAGGAATTAAAACATCAAATATTACTGCTAAGAATGGTCCATTAGCTGGATTAACAATTGTTCATGGCGAAGAAGATATTATGGTAATTACCAATAAAGGTGTCTTAATTCGATTTAATGTTGCAGATGTTTCTGAAACAGGCCGTGCAACATTAGGGGTTCATTTAATTAACCTAGAAGATGACGCAACTGTTTCAACAATTGCTAAAGTAGATCCTGAAGATGATCCTAAAGAACAAGAGCTCGAAAATGATGAAGAAAATGTAGATCAAGCAGCAGAAATAACAACTGATGATAATGATTTATTGAAAAAGGGCGTTCAAGATTTAGCAGATTGTGAAATAAATTACAATGAAGAACATCCTGAAAAATAGGCGTTGATACAGTTAACATTCCAGTTAAATGCTGGAATGTTTTTTTTATTGAAAATTTTTTTAAAAAAAAGGAATAAATTGCGAATATATAAAGTGTAGGGTAAATCAGGATCCTTATTGCAAAATAAAAATATAAATGCTATAATTTTACCTTGTAATACCTTGTTCTTTTAGATAATTAAAAGAACCAAAAGTCCATAAGGAGGTGCAAACACTATGACACATTATGAAATCACATACATCATCAACCCTTCACTTGATGAAGCAGCTAAGAATGAATTAGTTGAAAAATTCGATAACATTTTGAAGAATGATGGTGCTAAGATTATTGATTCAAAAGACTGGTCAAAGCGTCGTTTTGCATATGAAATTAACGGTTACACAGAAGGTATGTACCACATTGTAAACGTTGAAGCAGAAAATGCTGATGCAATTAACGAATTTGATCGTCTTTCAAAGATCAATGATGGTATTTTACGCCACATGATCGTAAAACGTGAAGACTAAAATAATAGAAGGAGGGCTTGACCTTGATTAATAGAGTAGTTCTTGTAGGTCGCTTAACTAAGGATCCTGATTTACGATACACTCAATCTGGCGTTGCAGTTGCAACTTTTACCCTTGCAATTGAACGGCAGTTTACAAATCAAAATGGTGAACGTGAAGCAGATTTCATCAATTGCGTTATTTGGCGTAAAGCTGCTGAAAACTTTGCTAACTTCACTCATAAAGGTTCAATGGTTGCTGTTGAAGGACGGTTACAAACACGTTCTTATGAAAATCAACAGGGAATCCGTGTATACGTAACAGAAGTTATTGTAGATAACTTTTCATTATTGGAAACTAAGGCACAATCAGAACAATACCGCCGTGAACATCCTAATCAAGGCGGCTCTTCAATGAATAACAATAATTCATCATTTGATAGCAATCCATACGGTAATCCAAATGGTGGTAACCAGGGTAATACATTTAATGGAAATGTTCAGACTGGTAACCTTGGAAGTAACAATTCAAATACTTCTGACAATAATGATGACCCATTTGCAGATAATGGACAACAAATTGATATTTCAGATGATGATTTGCCATTCTAATAATTGAGGAGGGAAATCACATGGCACAACAACGTCGTGGTGGTCGCCGCCGTCGTAAGGTAGACTACATCGCAGCTAACCATATCGAATACATCGACTACAAAGATACAGATTTATTACGTCGTTTTATTTCAGAACGTGGTAAAATCTTACCTCGTCGTGTAACAGGTACAAGTGCTAAGAACCAACGTAAGCTTACAGTAGCTATTAAGCGTGCTCGTATCATGGGCTTGTTACCATTCGTTGCTGAAGACTAATAATTAGCTTAAAAGCTGGAAAAGACCCCTATCGGTTCTCCGACAGGGGTCTTTTGTTGAATTTGATGGTTATTTTCCCTCTTAGTTGACTAGCTGAAAATTCAATACTAATTTCATGATCACTTCTTTCGTGGCTAATGATAAACTATGGACCTAATTTTAAGTCAAATAAAATCGCAATTATTTTTCGTTTACAATTGTAAACATTAAACATATACTTAGGTTAAATATGAGATTGAGGAGTTTTTTTTAATGGATAAAAAACAAATGAAACATGATGAAATGCAGCATATGCATCATGAGATGAATCATGACATGCACATGGGCCATCATGAGATTATGGATCATTGCAATATGAATAACATGGACATGGGAAACGGCCGCATGATGCATATGGGGAATATGAAACGCAAATTCTGGGTATCATTGATTTTAACGATTCCGATTATTTTAATGACCCCATTTATGGGAATGCACTTACCATTTGAAATCACTTTTCCTGGTTCAGCATGGGTAGTATCCATTTTAGGAACCATCATCTTTTTCTATGGTGGCTCACCATTTTTCAGTGGAGCTAAAAGCGAATTAGCTAATCGTAAGCCGGCAATGATGACGTTAATTACGATGGGGATTACGGTAGCATATGTTTATAGTATTTATTCAGTGATTCAACAGCAGCTTTTTGGTAACGATCATGTGATGAGTTTTTTCTGGGAGCTTTCAAGTTTGGTAGTAATTATGTTACTGGGTCACCGAATTGAAATGAGTGTGGAAATGAAAGCGAGTTCTTCACTTGATTCTTTGGTAAAATTACTGCCTAAAAAAGCCCACAAGCTCGTTAATGGTGAGGTTCATGATTTATCTTTAAAAAAGATCAAAGAAGGTGACTTATTACAAGTATTGGCCGGAGAAAAGATGCCTGCTGATGGGATTGTTATTGACGGAAATTCAACTGCTAATGAATCAATGGTTACTGGTGAAGCCCGTGCAGTTGCTAAAAAGAAAGGGGATAAAGTCGTTGGTGGCTCAACTAATGGCAATGGAACCTTAACAATTAAAGTTACTGGAACAGGCGAAAGCGGTTATTTGGCACAGGTAATGAAGTTAATTAGCGATGCGAAGGCAACTAAGTCAGAGCAAGAAAATATGGCGGATAAAGTGGCTGGAACATTATTCTACGCCGCAGTAACGATTGCATTAATTGCCTTTGTAGTTTGGTTGCATTTACGTGGCTTATCATATGCATTGTCTGTTGCCGTAGCTACATTAGTTGTTGCATGTCCGCACGCATTAGGATTAGCGATTCCATTGGTTGTTGCACGCAGTACCGCAATTGCTGCTCGGCAAGGATTATTAGTTCACAATCGAAATGCAATGGAACAGGTAAAAGAACTTAAGTATGCTTTGATGGACAAGACAGGAACATTAACAGAAGGTAATTTTAAAGTACAACAAGTAAAATCTTTAGATAATACTGTAAGTGATGATCAAGTGTTGCAAATGATGGCTGATTTGGAAATGAATTCTAGTCATCCATTGGCAGTTGGGATTATGGATGCTACTAAGGCTAGTCAACTTGAAGTTAAAGCAGCTGTTGATGTTGAGCAAATAACTGGAATTGGATTGCAAGGAAAAATTAATGGCCAGGAATACAGTTTGGTTTCAGCTAATGGATTGAAAAAAGAAGGTTTAGCAGTTCCTGCACTTTCAGATTTACCTGTCGCAAGCACAGTTAGTTACTTGGTTGGTAATGGCAAAGTATTAGGGTATGTAGCTCAAGCAGACACAGTAAAATCTGATTCTAAACAATTTGTGGCTGAATTGAAACGTCAAGGAATTACACCAGTAATGCTTACAGGTGATAATGAAAAAGCCGCTCAAGCAGTTGCCCATGAATTAGGAATTACGGAAGTACGGGCAGAATTAATGCCTGAAGACAAGGAAAAAATTGTTCGTGAATACCAACAAAAAGGAAAAGTGATGATGATTGGTGATGGAATCAATGATGCTCCAAGTTTGACACGTGCAGATATAGGTGTGGCAATCGGTTCAGGAACAGATGTGGCAATTAATTCAGCTGATATCGTTTTAGTTAAGAGTCATCCAACTGATGTATTGAAATTTTTGAAAATTGCTCGTAAGACAACTTTGAAAATGACTGAAAATCTTTGGTGGGGAGCAGGATATAACATTATTGTATTACCATTAGCCGCAGGAATTTTGGCGCCATTTGGATTTATTTTAAGTCCAGTGGTTGGGGCAATTGTAATGTCATGTTCAACAATTATTGTGGCTTTGAATGCAATGACCTTGAAATAATTTATGAAAACTCGTTCTTAATATAATCTTAATAAGAAATACGTTTTTCGAAAGCTAAAATTCACAATTTAA
The DNA here is from genome assembly GCF_030389495.1 of Ligilactobacillus cholophilus. Taxonomy (NCBI): domain Bacteria; kingdom Bacillati; phylum Bacillota; class Bacilli; order Lactobacillales; family Lactobacillaceae; genus Ligilactobacillus; species Ligilactobacillus cholophilus. The sequence continues at coordinate 1,342,799 of NZ_CP127832.1, read as the reverse complement.
TTGTAAATATGGACAACAAATTGATATTTCAGATGATGATTTGCCATTCTAATAATTGAGGAGGGAAATCACATGGCACAACAACGTCGTGGTGGTCGCCGCCGTCGTAAGGTAGACTACATCGCAGCTAACCATATCGAATACATCGACTACAAAGATACAGATTTATTACGTCGTTTTATTTCAGAACGTGGTAAAATCTTACCTCGTCGTGTAACAGGTACAAGTGCTAAGAACCAACGTAAGCTTACAGTAGCTATTAAGCGTGCTCGTATTATGGGCTTGTTACCATTCGTTGCTGAAGATTAATAAACAAAAAAAGACTATGGATTTAATCCATAGTCTTTTTTATTATTCATTTACCATAATCCTACTAACATGAGAAAACCAGGAATCCAAGCAGTGAAAATTCCTTCAAGGACTCCTAAGTATCCGACAAATTTTCCGAGATTTTTATGAAGGTTATTTTCAATAAATCCAGTTAACCATAAAATTCCCCAAGCCCACCAGATTATGCCATATAGTGGATTACCACCATAATTATGGAAACAGAGAATGCCAGCTGGAATTGTGTTAATAGCAACAAAGAGTGAGTACCAACCATAAAGTCTTTGGTCTAAATGAAAAATTGAATTAATAGCTATGTAAAGATATGTAAAAGCAAAAAGCAATCCCGTTGCACAAGCGTAAAACCATTCAGGATTTTTACCTACACAAGCACCATATCCAATAGCAATAATATTAAGGATTAATCCTAGACTTCCTGTAAAAATATTCATTACTGCAATTGATTTATCCTTAATACCTTCAAGTCGATAAAAACCATTACTCATTAAAACCATACCAACATATAATAATATAACGCCAAGCATTTAGTCGTCCTCCTTACCATCGTATGTTTGATTTAATAAGGTCTGATCTAAACCTTTGATTTGTTGTTCTCTAGTTGTTCGAATATTAGTAATATGGTCAAGGATGTATAAGATAATGAAAGTGATTACCATATCATAAATAGCAACTAAAAGTACACCAAATAATTGAATCCAAAATTGGTGCCAACCAGCTTGAATGCCATTAATTAAAGGACTTGCAAAACAACCAATTGCGATTGTTCCAAGTAAACCGCCCATTCCATGGACTCCCCAAACATCAAGAGCATCATCCCAGCCCATTTTATTTGCAAATTGAACAAAGAAGAAGCAAACAATTGCTGCTAGAAATCCAATAATTAAAGCACCTAATGGTTTAACATAACCAGAAGCAGGTGTAATAGTAGCTAAGCCGGCAACTGCACCGACTAAAGGTTCTGTAAATGAGAATTTGTGACCATCGTGAAAATAAGCAATAATCGTCCATAAAATCATTGCAGCAATTGAAGCGACTGCAGTATTAGTAATGATAATTGCTGCTTTGTCACTTGCATTTAAAGTTCCGCCGGCATTGAAACCAAACCAACCAAAAAGAAGTAATGCAGCACCAATACCTACAAGTCCCATATTTGATGGTTTTTGTTTTGCTTTATTGTGTTCGATTCGTTTGCCAAGATATAAGATTGCAGCAAGACCACTGAAAGCTGCTGCGACGTGAATAACAGTTCCACCAGCAAAATCAACAAATCCCATCTTTTCAAGGAAACCGCCGCCCCAAATCCAATGAGCAACTGGGAAGTAAGCAAGAATCATCCAACAAATTAAAAATTTAATCCAACCGCCAATTGTTAGACGATCTGCAGCAGCCCCTGTCATTAAAGGTAATGTAATAATAGCAAACATTAATTGATACATGAAAAATAGAATGAATGGAATATAAGCTCCATAGTTATGATTGATATCAAATAATAGATTATGAAATGCAAAAAATTGAGCAGGATTACCAATAAAACCACCAATATCTTTACCAAAGACAAGGCTAAAACCACCAAAGATCCAAAGTAAACCGACAACTCCGATGGCAATAAAGGTTTGAAGCATCATTGTAAGTGAATTCTTTTTTTGAACAAGTCCACCATAAAAGAATGCAAGACCTGGTGTCATAACAAAAACAAGAATTGTAGATAGGAACATATAAGTTACATTTCCCATACTACTACCAATATTTAAAATATGTGTCATAAAAAAATCCTCCTAAATTGATTTGCAAATATAATGCAAACAAATTTCAATTACTACATATTAAGTAATAAAAAGTTTAAATACCTAATAACAACACCTATCATTTTTGAGAATCTGCCATGTAAAATCAAATAATTATACATAAAAGCTAATTATCTTTGCGTTAAACAGTTAGTTATTTAAACTTTATGACGGATATGATAAAAAAATAAATGTCATGAGGTTAAGTGTTTGATAAAAAATTCAAAGAAGGTGTAAAAATGCAATTAACTACTCGTGAACTTGAAAAAATGACAATTACAATTGCAGGAATGGTTGCACAACAACGTAAAGATCGAGGCGTGAAACTTAATCATCCTGAAAGTGTAGCTTTAATCACGAATACTGTAATTGAAGCTGCTAGAGATGGTAAATCGATGAAAGAAGTTGTCGATTTAGGTAGTAAAGTTCTAACACGTGAAGATGTAATGGAGGGTGTTCCTGAAATGATTCCAATGATTCAAGTGGAAGCTACATTTACTGATGGGACAAAATTAATTACTCTTCATAATCCAATTCAATAGGGGTGAAAAAAATGATTCCAGGAGAATTTATTCTAAAGAAAGAAAAAATTAAATGTAATGCAGGTTACCCCGCAATTACTTTAAAAGTAAAAAATACAGGTGATAGAGCTGTTCAAGTTGGATCACATTTTCATTTTTATGAAGCTAATTCAGCTTTAGATTTTGATAGAGATAAAGCTTGGGGAAAAAGACTAGATATCCCAGCAGGAACAGCTGTCCGTTTTGAAGCGGGCGATGTAAAAGAAGTAAATTTAGTTGATTTTGGTGGCAAACGTCGCATCTTTGGATTCAATGATAAAGTCGACGGTTTCTTGGATGGTGCTAAAGCTCCAGCAGGAGACCCTGAAACAATTACAGCAGAACGTGAACAAAACCAAGAATTAGCAAAAGAAAATAAATAAGTAGAAGGAGGTTAATATAATGAGTTTTGAAATGGACCGAAAAACATACTCACAAATGTTTGGACCAACAACTGGCGATAGTATTCGTTTAGGTGATACAGATCTATATGCCAAAATTGAAAAAGACTATACAGTATATGGTCAAGAAAGTAAATTTGGCGGTGGTAAAGTTTTACGTGATGGTATGGGAGTTAGTGGAACTGCCTTACGTAAAACAGATTTAGAAGTTGCTGACATGATTTTAAGTAATGTAGTAATCATTGATTACACTGGCATTTATAAAGCTGATATCGGAATGCGTGATGGAAAAATCATCGCAATTGGAAAGGGTGGTAATCCTGATACAATGGATGATATCGACTTTATTGTAGGTGCAAGTACAGAAGCCTATAACGGTGACGGGATGATCGTAACTGCTGGTGGGATTGATACACACTGTCACTACATTACACCAGAAATTGCCGAAATGGCATTAGATAATGGAATCACTACTTTATTTGGCGGTGGAACTGGTCCAGCAAATGGAACTTGTTCAGCAACATGTGCACCTGGTGCATATAACCTGGGAAATATGTTACAAGCATTTGAAACTCTTCCAGTTAATGTTGGTTGCTACGCTAAGGGAAGTGGAGTAACACCTGAAACGACAGCAGAGCAAATCCAAGCAGGTGCTTGTGGAATTAAAGTTCATGAAGACTGGGGAGCAACAGCTTCAACAATTGACCATGCATTAAGCGCAGCAGACGAATATGATGTTCAATTGGCCGTTCATACTGACTCATTAAACGAAGGTGGCTTCGTTGAAAATACATTAAATGCTATTAAAGGAAGAACAATCCATTCATACCATACAGAAGGTGCTGGTGGTGGCCACGCTCCTGATATCATGGTTGTCTGTGGTCAAAAGAACGTTCTTCCTTCATCTACAACACCAACTAATCCATATACAAAGAATGAAGTAGCAGAACTATTTGATATGACAATGGTTTGCCACAGTCTAGATCCAAATGTTCCAGAAGATGTTGCATTTGCTGAATCACGTGTACGTAAACAAACAATTGCTGCTGAAGATGTTTTACAAGATATGGGAGCAATTAGTATGATGTCAGCCGATGCAATGGCAATGGGACGTGTTGGTGAAGTTGCAATGCGTTCATGGCAAGTTGCAGATAAAATGAAACGACAAAGAGGACCACTAGATGGCGATTCAGAATATGATGATAATAACCGTATTAAGCGCTATGTAGCTAAATATACAATTAATCCAGCTATTACAAATGGGGTTGCAGATTATATTGGATCAATTGAAGTTGGTAAATATGCCGACTTAGTACTATGGGATCCTAAATTCTTTGGTACAAAGCCACAAGCTATTTTCAAGAATGGAGTTGTTAGCTATGGCAATATGGGTGATGGTGGTTCAAGTCTACCAACACCAGAACCAAAGAAGATGACTAAGTTATTTGGTGCAACAGGAAAATCATTAAGTTCAACTCATATGACATTTGTTTCAACATATGCATATGAACATGGCATTAAGAAAGATTTAGGTTTAGACAGAATTGTTTTACCAGTTCATAATACACGTGATTTAACAAAACGTGATATGAAACTTAATGCTTACACACCAAAGACAATTGCAATCGATCCACAAAAATTTACCGTTACAATTGATGGAAAAGAAATAACATGTGAACCTAATGATCATATTTCATTAGCACAACGTTACTATCTCTACTAAAAAATGTCGAAACTATGTCGTCTTATCAGTCGACATAGTTTTGTTTCAGGACTTGAGTTTTATGAATTCGAGTCTTGAAACAAAACTCAAATAAAGGGGGGCAATTTCATGGAAATTTTTGACGATGTTCAAGGAAACATTCATGACTTGCATAATATTGAAAATTATCATATTGAAACGATAATTTTAAAACCAGAAGCTTTAAAAAAAGCAATTCAGCGGGTGAAATCTGATCATGGAAATGAATATGGAATTCGTGTGAATCGAGATATTCTACCTTTACATGATGGGGATATTTTAAAAAACGACGGGCATAATATTGTTATGATTCATACTATGTCTCAAGAAATGATTGTAATTACTCCAGATGGAATTGATCAAATGGGAAGAATTGCACATTTATTAGGTAATACACATAAACCAGTAAAAATTGAAAATGGACAAATTATATTAGAACGAGATCCCGTTGTAGAGAAAATATTAGTACACAATCATATTAATTATGACATAAAGGAAATGACACTCAATGAACCATTGAGTTATGCGGATTTAAGTTATGAAGAATAAAGAAATATACCAACATATACGCAAAATGTTAGAAGTTTTTCAGATTTGTGATTCAACGTTTCCAATTGGAACTTTTAATCACTCATATGGAATGGAAACATATTTACGTGAGAATAAAATAAAAGACAACGATAGTTTTAAAAAATGGATGGAGACCTTCTTGAAAACTCAATTTAAATGGGGTGAAGGGCTTCTTGTTAGATTAACTATGGAAGCATTAAAACAAAACGATATTGAAAAAATTTGGCAATACGATCAAAAAATTACTAAATCAAGTGCAGCTATTGAAACACGTAAAGGTGCCAGATTAATTGCTGAGCAAATGATTATTTTAATTTTAAAAATATACGGGAAAGATGATTCCCCAATGATTAAATTAATTCGAGAATATCAAGAAAGAATAAAAAAAGAAGAATCATTTGGTAATCCAGCAATTGTTTTTGCCATGTTTATGACATATGAAGATTTAGATGAAATCGAAAGTGTCAGTTACTATGGCTACAGTATTGTTACAACAATGATTCAAAATGCAGTGCGGGCAATTCCATTAGGACAAAAAGCAGGTCAAAAAATTATGCATGATATTTTTTCAGATGTTTTGACTGTATGTCAGGAAATTTTCACAATGGATGAAAATCTGTTAGGAGCAAATGTTCCTGGAATTGAACTAGCACAGATCAATCATGAAACAACGATTTTCAGACTATTTATGTCTTAATTCAGAAAGGAAGAAATATGATGACAAAACCAGTTATTATTGGTGTTGGAGGTCCAGTAGGGTCAGGTAAAACAACATTATTAGAAGACATTACAAAGGATTTATCAAAAAAATATCAAATCGCAGTAATTACAAATGATATCTATACTAAAGTTGATGAGGAATATATGAAGGAACATTCTGTATTACCAGACGATATGATTATGGGGATTGAAACAGGTGGCTGTCCTCATACTGCAATTCGAGAAGATGCATCAATGAATTTAGCCGCAATTGATGAACTAGAAAAAAGAAATCCTAACTTGGATTTGATTTTTGTTGAAAGTGGTGGTGATAACTTAGCTGCAACCTTTAGTCCAGATTTAGTTGATTTTTCAATTTATATCATTGGAGTTCCAGAAGGCGAAAAAATTCCACGAAAAGCAGGACAAGGAATGATCAAGAGTGATTTGTTTATCATTAATAAAACAGATTTAGCACCATATGTTGGCGCTGATTTAAAACGAATGAAGTCAGATACTGAAAAGTTTCGTGATGATGATAGTTTTATTTTTACAGATCTTAGAAAAGGCGAAAATGTTAAGCAAGTCGAAAATTGGATTGAACGTAATTGCTTATTAGTTGATGTAAAATAGGTGATTTTAATGGAAAAATATGATGGTTATACTGAATTTTCAGTTAAAAATTTAAATCAGCGCTCAATTGTTGATAAATATATTTTTAGTGGGCAATCAAAAATTTCAGCGCGTATGAATTTAAATAATGAAGATACCTTATGTTATTTTTTAATAACGATGGGTGGGGGAATAACCCAAGGAGAACGTTATTTAACTAAAATTCATTTAGGAGAAAATAGTCGTGCAATTTTGTCAACACAAGCTCCTACATATATTTTTAAATGCGAAGATGGGAGAATCAGTAAACAATTTTTTGAAATTCAATTAGATCAGGATAGTATTTTAGAATACTTACCAGATAATGTAATCCCATATAAACATTCAAACTATGAGCAAGTTAGTTCAATTAAAGTAGCTAAAGGAGCAAGTTTAATTTACACTGATGGAATTACTGCAGGATGGTCTCCTGATGGTGCTGATTTTCGTTATGATTATGTTCATATGGATACTCAATTATACTATGATGGAAAACTAATGTATGGCGATAATATGATTTTAGATCCGAGTGCATTTGATTTGTCAGATTTAGGATTATATGATAAATATCGAAATTATAGTAGCTTGATTGCAGTAAATGAACAAATCGATGAGGCTTTTGTAAATGAAATGCAAAAACAAATCGTTAAGGATAAAAAGTGTAATTTAGGGATTTCAAAATTGGAAGGACCTGGATTAGTGATGCGAATTTTAGGTGAGAATATTGATGTTAATCGCCAAAAAATTTTTGAAGCCACAAATTATTTACGTCAAAAACTTTTCAATTCACCAGAATTGAAATTACGTAAAGATGCAGCAATTCGAGCATAATTCTTAGAAAGGAGAAAACTAATGCATATTCCTGAGAATTATCTTAGTCCCGCAACGTGTGCAACAATGATCGCAGCAATGGCACCAGTATGGTATGTTTCAGCTAAAAAAGTGAAAGTTCAAATTGAAGAGAAAAAAGAAAATCTAGTACAGCTAGGAATTGGAGCTTCATTAGTATTTTTAATAATGATGTTTAATATTCCTGTTCCAGGTGGAACAACCGCTCATGGAGTAGGGGCAGTTTTATTAGCTATTTTATTAGGGCCGTATAGTGCGTGTCTGGCAGTAACGTTAGCATTAGTTGTACAAGCGTTTTTATTTGGAGACGGTGGTATTTTATGTATTGGGGCAAATGCCTTTAATATGGCTTTTATCATGCCTTTTGTAGGTTATGGCATTTTCCTAATTTGTAAGAAGATATTTAGAAAATTTGGAGATAAGATAGGAGCATTTGCTGGAGGATATTTGGGGATAATTGCTGCCTCCTTAACATGTGCGATTGAATTAGGAATACAACCAATATTATTTAAAAACTCTGTTGGACAACCACTTTATTGTCCTTATCCATTAAAAATTACAATTCCCGCAATGGTAGGAGTTCACTTAATTATTGGATTGGTTGAAGGCGGAATTACCCTTGCTGTTTATGCTTATATAAAGAAGGTTGCTCCGCAAACGATTTATCATTCTGAAGATTATGTTAAAGCAAGTAACGTAAAGAGTGAGAGAAAATGGAGTAAAGCACTTTTGCCAATAATTATAGTTGCATTATTATTGTGTCCATTAGGATTGATTGCATCAGAACCTGCATGGGGAGAATGGGATGGCACAGATATTATGACTCAATTAAGAAAGTATAATTTACCAGCTGTTATGCCAAAAGCCTTTACACATAATAATGGATATCATGCTATTTTTGACGGTTATGCGATTCCAGGAATGTCACATGGGGTAAGCCTTGCTTTGGGATATATATTATGCGCAGCAAGTGCAATAATTATATTTCTATTAATTGCCAAAATAATCCAAGCAATTATTCATAAAGATATCAGAGAATAAGGTGAGTAAATTGCGATTATCAGATTGGATGATGGAAAAGACAGACTATCAACCTAATATAAAAAAAGAAAGCCTGTTTAAAAATAATCAGATTATTTCAAATTTGTTAGCTAAGCTTCAAGTAGAGAGCAAAGTTATTCAAGCACATCGGTTTCATCCGATAGTATATTTGACTAATGTGATCTTAGTTTCTTTTATTCTATGTTACAGCTATAATCCATTAGTTATTTGGCTAGTAGGCTTGTATGAAGGTGTTCTTTTACTAAGACAATCTAGTGTGGTTATTTTAAAAATTATAAAACGATGTTCTGCTTTATTACTTTTAAATTTAGTTTTATATATTCCTGCATTTATTATGGGAAATGGTAGTTGGTTTTTTATTTTAAAAATGTTTTTAGTATTTGTTACATTGATTACATATGCAACTACAACTCCAATATATGATTTTTTAACAGCATTGAAGCAGTTACATGTACCAGACTTTATTATTTTTCAAGTAGATATTTTTATAAAACATCTGCATGTTTTAGGAAATTTTTTATTGCAAATGTTGAGGGCTATTGAAGCACGTTCAGTTGGATCAAATAAAAATCAGCATAAAATTTTAGGGGTTATATTTGGTAATTTATATTTAGAGATGGTAAAGTTTGGTAAAGAGCTTTACAATGCCTTAGAGGCACGTGCATTTACTGGAAAGTATGAATATATGGTGCACAAATTAAATATAAACGATTATTTACTAATGGGATGTGAATTAGTAATTTTGATAATCGTTATTGTAATGTAAAAAAGTAAAGGATAAAGATATATGTTTGAAATCAAAGACTTAGGGTTTAATTATGGTAAAAAAGTAGTTTTTCATGATATTTCGTTTACCATTAATGAAGGCGATTTTTTGTGTTTAATGGGACCGAATGGAAGCGGAAAGACAACTTTTTTACAAATGTTAGAGGGCTTTTTAGTGCCTCAACATGGAGAAATCAGTTATAAGGGAATGAATCTTAGAAAATGGCTAGATAAGCCTATAACAAAGAAAAAATATCATCAACAAGTTGGGATTTTATTTCAGAATGTAGATATTCAGTTATTTAACTCAACGGTATATGATGAAATTGCGTTTGGCCCTAAGCAAATGAATTTATCACAAGAAGAAGTTGATGAAAGAGTAAATGATTGTTTACGTCTTTTTAATTTAGAACATTTAAAAGATAATGTTCCTTATCATTTATCAGGAGGCGAAAAAAGGATGGTTGCTTTAGCAAGTGTCCTTGCTTTGAATCCTCAAGTGATTCTTCTTGATGAACCATTAATTGGTTTAACTAATGATAATCGGCAAAAAATGCTTCATATCTTTAAGCAATTAAATCAGATTGGCAAAACGATTATTTTGATCACGCATTATTATCAACAAATTAAAGAGTTAGCATCTGATTATTTAATTTTTAAAGATGGTACAGCACAACATAAAACGCAAGATGAATTACAGGAAAGTCCTGATTTAATTGAACAAGTTGAAAAATATTAAATATAGAACCATGAATAATTTCATGGTTCTTTTACTATATTGAAATTTTTGAAAATAATGATTAAATTGGGAAATGAAAATATTTGAAAATCAATCATAAAAATACTAATAATAATAAATTGATATACCCAAATAATTGGTTAAATCGCAATCTTAACACTTTTTTAAACAAATAAGCGCTTTTTTAGCATCAAAATTCACAGAAAATTCACAATTTAATTGTAAATTATGAATATAGCCTGATAGAAAAGGCCGAAACATTTTCATTACTTTTTCTCCCCTGAAAAGTAGTTGATTACAAATCATGAAACTCAAGCTTCCCCTTTGAGATTTCATAAAATATACTCCTTTTTTCTTCGCAGTTTTCTGCGGAGTTTTTTTTATCTAAAAATTAAATTATAAGAGGATGATTTTTGATATTTAACTAGTGTAAAATAATAAATGCACCAATTTTTAATACGATTCAATTAAAAATTAGTTAGTTTTTCATACTTTCACTTCTTGGTTAATGAGGTTATTATGAAATAGGAGTTTTTAATTTGGTATACCCATTGCAAATAAATTAACATTGTCAATGTTATATTAAATTTAGCAAGTTAAAAAGTTTGCATTTTAAACTAACTATGAACTATAATCGAAAAATATTTAAGGAGGAATATATTATGAAAGATATTATTGTAGTAACAACGGAAAATATTCCAGGACATCAATATGAAGTGATTGGAGAAGTTTTTGGGGTAACAACGCAATCAAAAAATCTTTTTAAAAATATAGGGGCAAGTTTAAAAAATGTTGTTGGTGGCGAAATCAAAGCTTATACTGAAATGATTCATGAAGCTCGAAATAAAGCTATTACTAGATTAAAAAATGAAGCACGAGAACAAGGTGCTGATGCTGTAGTAATGATGCGTTTCGATTCAGGATCTATTGGGGGAGATATGCAATCAGTCGTTGCATATGGAACGGCGGTGAAATTTATTGACTAATGATATAGATGATATTATTACATTGGCCAAGAATTATTTAGCAGATGATCCAACAGGGCATGATTTTTTGCATTTACAGCGAGTTGATAAATTAGCGGTAATGATGTATCGAAAAGAACATCCAACAGATTATCATGGAATTAAACTGATTCATATAATGTGTTATTTACATGATTTAATTGATGAAAAACTTACTTCTCAAGTTGAAGAACGTTTAAATGAGATAAAGCAGTTAAAAACAATTGAATTATTATCAAAAGAAGATCGCGAAAATGTATTTGATACGATTGAGAACATGTCTTATTCTAAAAATATAGAACAAGCGCATTTGTTATCAATTGAGGGAAAATATGTACAGGATGCAGATAGATTGGATGCATTAGGTGCGATTGGTATCGCTAGGGCATTTGCGTATGGAGGCTACCATCATAGGTTGATTTATAGTGATGAGAAGCCACACGATTTTAAGTCAGCTAATGAATATCATCAGTATCAAGGAACAACTATTAATCATTTTTACGAAAAGCTATTAAAACTTGAAAATAAAATGAATACTGAAATTGGTTTAAAGATTGCTCATGAACGAACAGAATTTATGAAACAATTTTTAACTGAATTTTTTACAGAAGTTCAAGAATAATGATTATTGGAGGTAAAAATAGTGACAGAAGAATTAAATGGAAAAGTTGCACTTGTAACGGCAGCTAGTCGAGGAATTGGTTTAGCTATTACTAAAGAATTAGTTGAAAATGGTGCAATTGTTTATATGGCAGTACGTGATAGCGAAAAAAATCGTAATTTGACAGCAGAACTACATGCTGAGAACGATAAATTCCGCAGTGTAATTTATAATGCTTTTGATTTTGATACATATGAACCAATGATTGAAAAGGTCGTTGAAGAAGCTGGTCATTTAGATATTTTAGTAAATAATTTTGGAACAACTGATATTCAAAAGGATACAACATTAGCTGATGGAGATAGCGAAGTCTTTTTTGATATTGTAAATAAAAATATTGCAAGTGTATACTACACTTCTAAATATGCAGTTAAAGCAATGAGAACACAAGAAAATGGGGGAAATATTATTAATATTTCTTCTATTGCAGGAACAACTCCTGATATTAGTCGTTTAGCTTATGGGGTTTCTAAAGCAGCAATTAACTCACTAACACAACAAACAGCAGTTGAATATGCGCGTAATAAAATTAGAGCTAATGCGATTTTACCAGGTTTTGTTGGAACTGATGGTGCATTACAAAACATGTCAAAGAGCTTTTTAGATGGATTCTTAAAGAATGTACCATTAAATGAAATTGTTAAACCAGAAGATATTGCTAATTTAGTTGTATTTTTAGCAAGTGATAAATCTCGGTACATTACAGGAGAATTGATTCCAGTTGCTGGAGGATTTGGATTACCAACACCAATTTATGGTGATGTAGTTAATAATAACATTCAAGAAAGCTAATGATTAAGGAGACTATATTTATAGTCTCCTTTTTTTATAAAAAAAGAGGCTAAAATTATTGAGCCTCTTTATTTATGTTCAAAAACATAACCAAACCCACGTACTGTTTTAATGTACTTAGGATGGTCAGGATTAGGTTCGATTTTATCTCGAAGATGACTAACATGAATATCTACAATTCTAGAGGTACCAACTTCATCATAATGCCAAACTCCTTGAAGTAATTGATCACGAGAAAGAACTTGACCTTCATGTTTAATCAAAAATTGTAAGAGTTTAAATTCCTTAGGAGTAAGTCCTAAATCAACATCATCTTTTAGAACACGATAATGATCAATATCAATTAAAAGATCGTCAAATTTAAAGTGCTTATGATGTGTTATATGATGAGCTGCTGTTTCTTCTTTAGATTCAGATTCCAAATCTGTAAAATCCAAATCTTCATGTTCTACCAACTCAGGAATTGCTTTAGATGTGGCTAAAGTACGACTCCAAAGTAATTGTTGCATACGTACGATAATTTCTTCATATTCATATGGTTCAACAATGTAGTCATCAATATGAAGTGCAAAAAGTTTCATTTCATAATCAAGTTCTTTTTTGGAGGTTAACGTAATTATAGGTTTGTCAAAGTTGAGACGAATTTTTTGGATTAGCTTTAAAGTTTCATTTTTATTAGAAATATTGAGATCCCAAATTATCCCAGCGACATGTTTATGTTGAGTAAAGTCTAATACTTCATTTGGATCGGTAGTATTATAAACCATCCAACCATGATCATTACAGTATGTATTAAGTTTCATAAATAATGAAATATCTTTTGTAACTAAGATTAAACGATCCTCCATAACCGTTCTTCCTCCAAAAATCTAATATCATATACATTATACATTATAAATGAAATAACGAACTAGTTTCGGAAATATACAAAAATGATAAGAAATTTATCTATATTTTACATAAAAATATAATTTTACATAGGATTTACAGCTAATTAAATGGAACTTTACGTAACATTTGTATTCTAGAAATATAAAGAAAGAGGGTTTAAATATGAAAAAGAAAAAGCTATTTACACTTGTTACGTTGTTTGGTGTCGCTGCAGGCTTACTGGTAGGATGTGGTAATCAGAAAAGTCAAAGTAATGCTAAACAGGGAGAGAAAATTACGATTGTAGGTTCAACAGCACTACAACCTTTAGTTGAAAAGGCTGCTACCCAATATACTAGTGAAAAAGGTGGCGACATTACTGTTCAAGGTGGTGGATCAGGAACAGGATTAAGCCAAGTACAAGAAGGTGCGGTTCAAATTGGTGATTCAGATGTATTTGCTAGCCAACAGAAGGGGATAGATAGTAGTAAATTAGTTGATCATAAAGTTGCAGTTGTTGGAATGGCTCCAATCGTTAATAAAAATGTTGCAGTTAACAATCTAACAATGGATCAATTACGCGATATCTTTACAGGAAAAATTACAAACTGGAAACAGGTTGGAGGAAAAGATCAAAAGATTGTTGTGGTTAACCGTGCAAAAGGAAGCGGAACGAGAACAACCTTTGAGGAGGCAGTTTTAAATGGACAAAAGGCAATGAGTGCTCAAGAACAAGACTCAAATGGAACAGTACAAAAAATTGTTACTAAAACACCGGGAGCAATTAGCTATATTGCATTTTCATATTTAAATGAAGATGGAATTAAAGCATTAAGTATTGACGGTGTAAAGCCAACTGATGAAAATGTAGAAACTAATAAGTGGAAAATCTGGTCATATGAACACATGTATACAAAAGGACAACCAACTGGTGAAACAAAGGCCTTCTTGAAATATATGACAAGTAAGTCTGTACAGAATAAACTTGTTAAGCAAATGAAGTACATTAGTATTCATGATATGAAGGTTCAAAAAGAAAAAGATGGAACGGTAATTTCTAAAAATTAATTAAGAAATGACTGAAATAAGGTTGTGACGTAAGTCCAGCCTTTCTTGTTATATGCAAGAAATTCGGCATTAATCGGAAGTTTATGGCGACTGCAATTAAAAATCCTTTTACTTATCTTTACATAAAATTTACAATAGCTAATTTTTTTACACTCGCTTTACAATTAACAAACTAGAAATTTACATGTTTTTAGTAATCTGTTATTTGTAAAGAATAGTGTAGAAGGAGATTCGCTATGAAAAAGAAGATGATTGCAGTAGTTACAATGTTAAGTTTAGCTGCTGGTCTTATTAGTGGATGCGGAAATCAAAATAATGATAAAAAAATAACAATTGTGGGTTCAACAGCATTACAACCATTAGTTGAAAAAGCTGCTGATGAATTTGACAGCAAACATGAGGGAAATATCACAGTTCAAGGTGGCGGATCAGGAACTGGATTAAGTCAAGTTCAAGAAGGCGCAGTTCAAATTGGTGATTCAGATGTATTTGCAAGTCAGCAAAGTGGGATTAAAGCAAATCAATTAGTTGACCATAAAGTTGCAGTTGCAGGGATTGCACCAATTGTAAACCAAGGAGTAACTGTAAAAAATATTTCAATGGAACAATTACGTGATATTTTTACAGGAAAAATTACAAACTGGAAACAACTTGGTGGCAAAAATCAACCAATTGTTGTAATTAATCGTTCTAAGGGTAGTGGGACACGATTAACGTTTGAAAATGATGTAATGAAGGGTGCAGAACCAATGAGTGCCCAAGAACAAGAATCTAATGGAACAGTTCAACAAATTGTATCAAATACCCCTGGTGCAATCAGCTATATTTCTTTTTCATATTTAAGAAGTCAGGGAATTAAATCATTAAGTATTGATGGTGTAAAACCAACTAGTGAAAATGTAGAAACTAACAAATGGAAAATTTGGTCATATGAACATATGTATACTAAAGGAAAACCAACAGGTGAAACTAAGAAGTTCTTAGAATTTATGTTATCTGATAAGGTTCAAAATAGTTTAGTTAAAGAAATGAAGTACATTAGTATTCACGATATGCAAGTTGAAAAGACCCCAGAAGGGCAAGTAATTTCTAAGAAGTAAGGAGTAGAGTTATGGATGAAATAAAGAATAAACTTTTATCTAAGTCACGACAAACGGCAGAAGATCGCCGTGGGAAAATTTTATGTTACGCTTGTTTAAGTTTAATTGTTGTATTGATTGCTTCAATTTTATACTTCATTACAAGCAAAGGGATTGCAACATTTACAGAAAATCATTTGAGTATTGCGCAATTCTTTACTGGAACTAAGTGGGATCCAGGCCATAAGTTAATTGGTGCTTTACCAATGATTACTACTTCTTTTTTAGTAACGATTTTAGCTGCGGTATTAGCAACACCTTTTGCAATCGGAGTAGCAATCTTTATGACAGAATATGCTCCTAAAAAAGGAACTAAAGCATTACGTGCTGTTATTGAATTACTTGTAGGGATTCCTTCTGTTGTATATGGATACATCGGATTAATGGTTGTAGTTCCTCTCGTTAGAAAATTAATTGGTGGAACTGGTTTTGGGATTTTAGCCGGAACATTAGTACTATTTGTCATGATTTTACCAACAGTAATTTCTTTAACTGCAGATAGTTTAAAAGCAATTCCCGTTAGTTATCGTCAAGCTGCTTTAGCTTTAGGTGCAACTAAATGGCAATCAATTTACAAGATTGTCTTACGAGCAGCAATGCCAGGAATTTTAACAGCGATTATTTTTGGAATGACACGTGCCTTTGGTGAAGCCTTAGCGGTACAAATGGTTATCGGAAATGCGGTATTAATGCCAGAAGGTTTAGGAACACCAACTGCAACATTAACTAGTCAATTAACAAGTCAAATGGGTAATACTGTTTTAGGAACAGTTTCAAATAATGCTTTGTGGTCATTGGCATTAGTCCTATTAATTATGTCACTAGCATTTAACCTCTTGATTAGATTTATTACACGGAAAGGAGCAATTAAGCGATGAATCCTAAAACAAGCGATAAGGTTGCCAAAAAAGTAATTTATGGCATTGTAGGCCTATTAATTTTATTATTGGTTTTCTTGATTGGCTATATTTTAGTTACAGGATTACCTGATATGTCTTGGCACTTCTTAACAAGTGTAAGTGAATCATTTGAAGCTGGGGGAGGAATTCGTGATCAAATTTTTAACTCAGTATATATTTTGATCTTAACAACATTAATTTCTTTTCCAATTGCTTTAGGAGTAGGGATTTATCTAGCTGAATATGCAAAAGATAATTGGTTTACAAGCTTTTTAAGAACAATTATCGAATTATTAAGCTCCTTACCTTCAATTGTTGTTGGTTTATTTGGTTATTTATTGTTTGTAATTAAGTTCCAAATTGGTTTCTCAATTATTTCCGGGGCAATAACATTAACATTCTTCAATTTACCTTTATTGACTCGTAGTATTGAAGATGCATTTCGATCCGTTTCACGTGACCAACGAGAAGCTGGAGTCTCATTAGGAATTTCAAAATGGAAAACAATTACAGGTATTGTTTTCCCATGTGCGTTACCAGAAATCCTTACAGGAATTATTTTAAGTGCTGGACGTATTTTCGGTGAAGCTGCTGCCCTAATTTATACAGCAGGACAAAGTAACTCAGTAATTAATTATGCTAACTGGAATCCATTTTCAGAAACAAGTCCATTAAATATTTTCAGACCAGCAGAAACATTAGCGGTTCACATTTGGAAAGTTAATACAGAATCAATTTTACCTGATGCCCACCAAGTTTCTAGTGGTTCAGCAGCAGTGTTGATTATTGTAATCTTGATTTTCAACTTTGGTGCTCGTTGGATTGGAAATCTCGTTTATCGGAAATTAACAGCTACAGATAAGGATAGGTAATTATGACACAAGAAACATATATTAGAAAAATCAATGAAGAAGTGGCCCTTTCAACTGAAGACTTAGCTGTTTTTTATGGTGAGAAACAAGCTTTTTCAGATGGAACAATTTGTTTTCCAAGATACAAAATTTCAGCATTGATTGGACCATCAGGATGTGGTAAATCAACATTTTTACGTTCATTAAATCGAATGAATGACGGAATTGCACGGGTAGAAGGAAAAATTATGTATCGTGATTTAGATATTAATAATGATGATATTAATATCTATGAACTTAGAAAACATATTGGAATGGTATTTCAACACCCAAATCCATTTTATAAATCAATTCGTGAAAATATTACTTACGCATTGAAATATAATGGTATTAAAGATAAAAAAGTACTAGAAGAAAAAGTAGAAAAAAGTTTGAAGGCAGTTGCCTTATGGGATGAAGTTAAAGATTCACTTGATAAAAACGCTAAAGCATTATCAGGTGGGCAACAACAACGATTATGTATTGCACGTTCAATCGCAATGGAACCAGATATTTTACTTTTAGATGAACCAACAAGTGGTCTGGATCCAATTTCAACACGAAAAGTTGAAGCAACTTTACAAGAATTAAAGAAAAAATACACAATTATTATTGTTACACATAACATGCAACAAGCATCACGTAGTAGTGACTACGCTGCATTTTTCAATATGGGACGTATTATTGAATTCGATAAGACAAAGAATATCTTTACAAATCCACATATTAAATTGACAGAAGATTATGTTTCTGGAAACTTTGGATAAGAGGTGAGAGCAATTGGAAATTTTGACAACCGAAAATGTACACTTGTATTATGGTAAAAAGGAAGCATTACATGGCTTTGATTTAGGATTCAACGAAAAAGAAATTACAGCGTTGATCGGGCCATCAGGATGTGGTAAGTCAACTTATTTACGTTGCTTAAACCGAATGAATGATTTGATTGAAAATGTAACCATTACAGGTAGTTTCAAGTTAAATGGACAAGATATTTATAGTCCTAAATTAGATGTAGTTGAATTACGAAAAAAGGTCGGAATGGTATTCCAACAACCTAATCCATTTCCTTTATCAGTATATGATAATATTGCTTTTGGATTAAAATTAAAGGGAATAAAAGATAAAGATGAAATCGATCAACGAGTGGAAGAAAGTTTAAGACAAGCTGCTGTTTGGAATGAAGTTAAAGATAATTTGAAAAAAGATGCTTTAGCTTTTTCCGGAGGACAACAACAACGTATCTGTATTGCACGTGTATTAGCAGTTCAACCAGAAATCATTTTGATGGATGAACCAACAAGTGCCTTAGATCCAGTATCCAATGCTAAGATTGAAGAAATGTTAGTCGAACTTAAGAAAAATTACACAATTATTATTGTTACACATAACATGCAACAAGCATCACGTATTTCAGATAATACGGCATTTTTCTTGAATGGTGACTTGATTGAAGCAGGAAAAACAGCTAAATTATTCTTAAATCCAAAAGAAAAATTAACAAACGACTATTTAAATGGTCGATTTGGTTAATTATAATAGACTAATATAAGTTGTAGACAATGAGGAATGAAAGGCGGAGAAACGATGAAAGAAATCTTTCATGATGAAATGAAAAAATTAAATGGACGCTTCAATGAAATGGGGATTGATATTAGTGAACAAATTTATCAAGCCACAAAGTCATTTGTTGACCACGATCAAAAATTAGCTGAAGAAACAATTGATCGAGACGAAACAATCAATGATAATGAAATTTCATTGGAAGAAAGAGCCTTAAAAGTGATTGCGTTACAACAACCAGTTGCACGTGATTTCCGTAAAATCATCAGTATCTTGAAGGCTAGTTCTGATTTGGAACGAATTGGTGATCACGCAATTATGATTGCACGTGAAACAATTCGATTAAAGGGTCAAAATCGAATTGAAGAAGTTGAAAATATGATTTCAGAAATGACAGCAAATATTCGTAGTATGCTTGAACAATCACTAGATGCGATTATTCAAAATAATACTGAAGAAGCACAAAAGATTGCTAAGTCAGATAGTGAAATTGATGAACAATACTATAACATTTATCAATTGTTAATTGAAATCATGAAACGTGAAACAAGTACTGCAGTTGCAACAACTAGCTACTTGATGGTTATTCGAATGTTGGAACGAATTGGTGATCATATTGTAAATCTTTGTGAATGGGTTATTTACGATAAAACTGGTAAACTAAGAGAATTAAATCCAGGTAAATTACACCGTGATGAATACTTGAAGATTGAAGAACAAGAAGCAATTATTCGTCATGAACGTAAAAAAGAAAGATTAGCTAAAGAATCAAAAGAATAATAGATGATGGAGACTATAGTGGTCTCCATTTTTTTATTGAAAAAAGTTACTAAATTAAATTGATTTTAGTAAATGTAAAATAACTCTCCTTTTTGTCAATGGTGTTAGAATGAAACTGTAATCAAAGGAAATGCTAATTAATAGCAAAAGTGATTACTTATAACTATTGCAAAGGGGAGTTTTATTATGGCAGAAGATAATTCAACATATGCACCTTTAAAGGGAATTAAAGTAGTTGATTGGACACAAGTACAATCAGGTCCATCATGTACACAACTACTAGCTTGGTTAGGTGCAGAAGTAATCAAAATTGAACGACCTGATACAGGTGGAGATCCAACAAGAAATCAATTATTAGATATAAAAGATTCATGGGGAATGTATTATCTTCAATTAAATGCTAATAAAAAGTCACTTACATTAAATATTAAAAGCGATCAAGGAAAGAAGATCATGACAGATCTTCTAAAAAAGGCAGATATTTTTGTTGAAAATGTACGTCCAGGTGCTGCTGATCGTGCCGGTTTTGGTTGGAAAGATGTTCACAAAATGAATCCAAGATTAATCATGGCTTCATTAAAGGGATTTAACGAAGGTTCACGTTTTGAAAATGTTAAAGCTTATGAACCAGTAGCACAATCAGCTGGTGGTGCAGCTTCTGCAACAGGTTGGAATGATGGTAAGTATAATGTACCAACTCAGTCAGCTGGTGCTTTAGGGGATAGTAATTCTGGTATGCACCTTACAATTGGTATTTTAGCTGCATTATTACAACGAGAACATACTGGAGAAGGAACATATGTATATCAATCCATGCAAAATGCAGTACTTGATTTATGTCGAATTAAATTACGTGATCAAGTAATGTTAGATAATTTGGGTGCATTACCTCATTATGCTGTATATCCTAACTTCAAATGGGGAAAGGCAATTCCACGTGCTGAAAATACAGAAGGTGGAGAAGTTATTGGTTGGACATATAAAGCTAAGGGATGGGAAAAGGATCCTAATGCTTATGTCTATATTGTTATTCAAAATTCCAATAAGAGTTGGGAAACAATTGCTAATACAATGGGTCATCCAGAATGGATTGATGATGAACGTTTTAAAGATTGGCAACATCGTCAATTACACAAAGAAGAATTATATCCATTAATTGAATCATATACAAAGCAATATGATAAATATGAATTAACAGAAAAATTAGGTAAAGTAGGAATTCCAGTAGGACCAATTCTTGATTGGTATGAAATTGAAAATGATCCTGAATTAAATGCAGATGGAACAATTGTTACAATTGATGAAGGTGGAAACCGTGGTAAATATAAGACATTAGGAATTCCATTTAAATTAGGAAACTATGTTCCAGATTATAAACGTGCACCAGATTTAGGTGAAAACAATAATGAAATTTTAAAGGGACTAGGATATAGTGAAGAACAAATCAAAGAACTTGAAGAAAATGGTACTATTATTCCTGCCCAAAAGCCAAAAAACCCACGGCGAGAAGTTATCAAAGGCAAATAATTTGGTAGAATAAGGGTGTGACCAACTCAATAAAGAGTTGCGTTAACCCTTATTTTAGTTTATAAACATAATGAAAGGACTAATTATAATGACAACAACAGATGATGAAATATTTAAAATGCATGGTGGTAAAAATCCTGGTGTATTAAGCATGAAACCACGATTTGATGTTACTGATCGTGAACAGTTAGGGAAAGCATATACACCAGGAGTTGCAAAAATTGCAAAATTAATTGCTAAAGATCCACAAGCTAAAAATGAATATACAATGAGTGGAAAATTAGTTGCGATTGTAACTGATGGTTCAGCGGTTTTAGGTTTAGGTAATATTGGACAGGCAGGTGGGTTGCCAATTATTGAAGGAAAAGCTTTGCTATATAAAGATTTAGCGGGTGTAGATGCAGTTCCTCTAGCATTAAACCAGGTTCCAGTAGATGAACAGGTTGAAACACTAAAAAACTTGGCAGATTCTTTTGCAGGTTTTCATTTAGAAGATATTGCAGCTCCAAAATGCTTTGAATTGGAAGAAAAATTAGCACAATTAGTTGATATTCCCGTATATCATGATGATCAAGAAGGAACAGCAATTGTTGTATTAGCCGCCTTGATGAATGCTTGCAAAGTAGCTCATAAGGAACTCAAAGATTTAAAAGTATTAATTAACGGAGTGGGAGCATCAGGATATGCAACTGCAAAATTATTATTAGCTGCTGGTATCAATAAATTGATTTTAGTTGATAAAGAGGGGCCAATTACAGCAGAAGATACTAATTATAATCGTTATCAACGACAATTAGCAGAAGAAAGCGATATTAAAACTAAGTTTGAAAGTTTAGATGATGCAATCGAGGGAGTAGATGCATTTATTGGACTTTCTGTAGGAGATATTTTAAGTGCAGATCAAGTAAAGAAAATGGCACAAAATCCAATTATTTTTGCACTTGCAAATCCAAAGCCTGAAATTGATCCACAAGTTGCTCATGATGCAGGTGTGAAAATTATGGCAACTGGTTCAAGTCAGTATCCAAATCAAGTAAATAATGTATTAGTATTTCCAGGGTTATATCGTGGATTATTAAAATCGGGGATTAAGAAAGTTACTCCAGAATTGGAAATTACGATTGCGCAAGGATTAAGTGATCGTATAAAGAATCCAACAGCAGAGAAATTTATTTCTGGTGTCTTTGATGATGGAGTAGTTGATACTGTTACTCAAACAATTATTGATTTTGCTAACAGATAAAAAGGTTAGATATTTTTAGAAAAGAGGGGAATTGTAATGGAAGTATTTTGGACTTCAATTCAAAGTGTCATTTCAATTGTAATTATGATGGCAGTGGGATATTTCTGCCGTGCTAAAGGATGGTTTAGCGATCGTTTCTCGAAAGGATTATCACAACTTATTATGAAAATTGCCTTACCATGTGCAATTTTTATGTCAATGTTACAAAGATTCCATTTAGATCAACTTAAAAATTTATCTAAGGGACTTATTTATACAATTTTATCAATTGCAATCGGTTATTTGATTAGTTGGATAGCAATTCATGCGTTTAAAATTCCAAGAGGACAACGTGGATTAATGATGACCGGAATAAACGGTGCTAATACCGTATTTATTGGATTACCATTAAACGTTGCTTTATTTGGAAATGTATCAATCCCTTACTTATTGGTTTACTATATTGTAAATACAATTATTATTTGGACAGTCGGTGTTTGGGTAATTGCAGCAGATGATCCTACCACTAAGGATGCTAATGTAAAAATTAGTTGGAAACACTTTTTACCTGCTCCAATTTGGGGATTCATTATTGCATTGCCATTTTTGATTTGGATGCCTAATGCAGCAACTCAATTACCTACATTTATCACAAGAACAATTTCTGATATTGGAGATTTAGTAACACCATTATCATTAATGTATATTGGAATTATGCTACGTGATTTTGGAATCTCAAATATCAAATTTACTAAGAGTTTAAATATTTCGCTAATTGGAAGATTTATTGTATCACCAATTATTATGTTTTTAATTATTTTATGTGGCGTACATATGGGAATTTCAATTAATCCAATGTTTCATAAAACATTAATTATTCAAGCTGCTACACCATCATTAGCAGTATTACCAATTTTAGCTGATCAATATCATTGCGATGTTGAATTTGCCACAGATTTAGTTGCAGCTACCTCAGTATTATTTGTGATTGTGGTACCTATTATTATGATGATTATGAATTTCATTTAGAAATCAGAGAGGATTATATATGCAAGTCAACGAAATTAATATCAACTTACAGCGAAACTACAATAGATGGCATGATTTTTTAGTAAAGCATGATATTAGTGGTTTTGCTAAACAAGAATTAACTTCCATTGATAAAACCTTTATTTGGAGTAATGAAAAAAGAGAAATTATTGCAACAGGTTCAATTGCAGGCAACGTATTAAAATATGTGGCAATTGATGCTAAATATCAACAAGATGGGGCAATGTTTAATCAGGTAATAAGTTATCTGGTTAATCAGGCAGCTACAATGAATCGTTTCCATTTGTTTGTATTCACTAAACCTAAATATGTTCAAAGCTTTGAATATGTAGGCTTTAATAAATTAGCTGAAGTTGAAGATGGTGCTGTTTTAGAAAATGGAACACCTAATATTTCAGATTACATTCAAACATTGCCACATGTAAAAGATGCACAAAATAAACGAATTGCAGCAATTGTTGCAAATGCAAATCCTTTTACTAAGGGACACCGTTATTTAGTGGAAACTGCAAGTAAGGAAAATGATGTAGTTTATGTTTTTGTTGTTAGTCAAAATGTTTCATTGTTTACATACGATGAACGTTTCAAATTAGTTCAAGCAGGGACCAAAGATTTAGATAATGTTTTCGTTGTTCCAGGAAAAGAATACATGGTTAGTTATGCTACCTTTCCAGCTTACTTTTTGAAGGATGATCAAAATGTGGGAAGATATCAAGCTAAGTTAGATGCAACTTTATTTAAAGAGAAAATCGCTAAACCATTAAATATTAAATACCGTTATCTTGGCAGTGAACCATATTCGAAAACGACAGATGTCTACAATGAAGAATTAATGAAGGTATTACCGCCTGAAGTGAAAGTCAAAATAATCGAGCGTGCACGTAATGATCAAAATGATATTATAACAGCAACTAAAGTACGTGAAGCAATCAAACAAAATGATCTTTCAACAATAAAACATTTAGTAGTACCAACCACATTTGAGTTTATTAAAGAACATTTAAGTGATTTGCAAAAACGTATTAAGGAAAGGATGTAGTTTAATGGAAATTAAGAAAACAGCACTTGCTGGGACAGTAGAGTCTTCTGATATTCAAATTACAATCAGCAAAGGAGACCATGGAATTCAAATTGAATTAGACTCATCAGTTGAAAAGTTATATGGAAATCAAATTCGTAAAGTAATTACAGAAACAATTGAATCATATGGAATTAAAAATGCTAACGTAAAAGCAATTGATAAAGGGGCACTAGATTGTGTGATAAAAGCGCGTGTAATGACTGCGGTTCAACGTGCTTTGGAAACTAGTGATGAACCTAATTGGGAGGTGCTCTGATTATGGAAGAAAGATTACGGCGAACAATGATGTTTGTTCCAGGAAATAATGCAGCAATGGTTAAAGATGCTGGAATTTATGGAGCAGATTCAATAATGTTTGACTTGGAAGATTCCGTTGATTTAATGCAAAAAGATGCAGCTAGAATTTTAGTATATGAAGCACTTCAAACGCAAGATTATGGTAATGCAGAATTAGTAGTTCGGGTAAATGATATTAATTCTAAATATTTCAAACCAGATGTTTTTGCAATGGTTAAGGCTGGCGTAGATGTAATTCGACTACCTAAAACAGAATCAAAAGAAATGATGCAAAAATTAGTTGAAGTAATTGAAGAAGCTGAGGAAAAGTTTAATCGTAAAAAAGGATCAACGCATGTAATGGCAGCAATTGAAAGTGCAAAAGGTGTAATGAATGTGCTAGAGATTGCTGAATCAACTGATCGAATGATTGGAATGGCTTTGTCAGCTGAAGACTATACAACTGATTTGAAAACACATCGTTATCCTGATGGTGCTGAATTAGAGTTTGCACGGAATATGATTTTAAATGCTGCAAGAACAGCAGGGATTGCTGCCTTTGATACAGTCTTCACAAATATGAACGATGAAGAAGGCTTTAAAAAAGAAGTTGAACATATTCACGAATTAGGATTTGATGGGAAATCATTAATTAATCCACGACAAATTGATCTTGTAAATAAAATCTATGAACCAACTAAAGATGAAATTGAAGATGCATTAGATGTTCAAGCGGCAATCGAAGAAGCCCATCGAAATGGTTCAGGAGTAATATCAATGAATGGTCAAATGGTTGACCGGCCTGTTGTTTTACGTGCACAACGGGTAATTAGATTAGCAAAAGCTTCAGGATTATTAAATGAGGAGGGCGAGTACATTGAAGAATAGTTTAGGCCGAGTTTTATCTGACGATATTATGACTAAAAATGGGTATCAACCTTTTAAAACAACTGAAATTGGAAATCCAGTTGTTCAACGTGTAGCTCCTCAAGTACATGTTTCAACAGGAAATGATAAGGTAACTGATTCCTTAGCTGAAGTTATCCGTGAAACTGTAAAGGATGGAATGACAATCTCATTTCATCACCATTTGCGTGAAGGTGACTTTATCTTTAATCAAGTTATGACAGAAATTATTAACCAAGGAATTAAAGATTTAACACTTGCTCCATCATCAATCACTAATATTATGAATGAAAAAGTAATTGAAGGGATTAAGGCAGGAGCAATTACACATATTGAATCATCTGGAATGCGTGGAACATTAGGAGATGCAGTCTCTCATGGAATATTAAATGACCCTGTTATTTTACGTTCTCATGGAAGTCGTGCACGTGCAATCGAAAATGGCGAAACAAAAATTGATGTGGCATTTCTAGGAGTTCCTAATTCAGATCGATTAGGTAATGCTAATGGAATGACAGGAGATGCAGCATTTGGTTCTTTAGGTTATGCTTTAATTGATGCACAATATGCTGATCGTGTAGTTTTGTTAACCGATAATATAGTGGATTATCCTAATACGCCAGCTTCAATTAAGCAAACACAAGTTGATTATGTAGTAAAAGTTGATAAAGTGGGAGATCCTGATCGAATTGGTTCTGGAGCAACTCGTTTTACTAAAAATCCAAAAGATTTGAAGATAGCTAAAATGGTTAATAATGTTATTACACATTCACCATACTTTAAGGAAGGATTTTCATTCCAAACAGGTTCAGGTGGGGCGGCATTAGCTGTTGCACGCTTTTTACGTCAATCAATGATAGATAAACAAATCACAGCTTCATTTGCTTTAGGTGGAATTACTACTCCAATTGTAGACCTACTCAAAGAAGGATTAGTTCATAAATTAATGGACGTTCAAGATTTTGATAAGGGTGCTGCTGATTCTATGAAAAATGACCCTAATCAACAGGAAATTGATGCATCATGGTATGCAGATGCTGACAATAAAGGAGCAATGGTTGATCAGTTAGATGTTTGCATTTTATCAGCATTAGAAATTGATACTGATTTTAATGTTAACGTAATGACAGGATCGAATGGTCTTTTGCGGGGAGCAATTGGTGGTCATCAAGATGCAGCCACTGCAAAGATGACAATTATCTCCGCACCATTAACTCGTGGTAGAATTGCAACTATTGTTCCTAAGGTAGGAACGGTTGTTACGCCAGGCGAATCAATTGATGTTTTAGTTACGGAAGTTGGAGTAGCTGTAAATCCTAAACGTAAAGACTTGATTGATATTTTTGCAAAAGTGCCAAGTATTCCATTGATGACAATTGAAGAATTACAACAAAAAGCAGAGAAAATTGTAGGTAAACCAGAACCATTACAATATAAAGACAAAACAGTTGCAATGATTGAATATCGCGATGGTACAATTATTGATGAGGTAAAAGAAATTAAAGATTAAGGATCAACAAAGTATGGAAATTTTTGGACATGGACAAAAACAAGATATTCAACAGATACTAGCAAGTAGAGATCGGCGAGTAGAATTACAACAACGATTAGTTGAAAAAAATCCACAATATACTTTAGTAAGTGCTAAATTAAATATTCCAGGCCCAATTAAAAATAGTAAATTAATTACTCAATTTTTTATAGATGAATTGCTTTGCTTTGAACATCAATTACAACAAAGGGGTGTGCTTTATAAAGTTGCTGAAGAATGGCTGACGGCAGCAAGTGGTCCTGAAAGATTTTATTTGATTAAATTAGATAGTTTTCACGTGAAACAATTGACAACTCAATTTGAGGAATCAGCTAAACAACGGCGATTATTTGATTTAGATGTACTTACATTGTTTCATGAAAAAGTCGTTTCTATTTCACGTGAACAACTTCATCAAGATCCGCGAAAATGCTTATTGTGTGATCAGAATGCAAAGGAATGTGCACGTTCACGAAAGCATTCACTTGAGGAACTGCAAAGTAAGGTAACGACTTTAATTTCTGAGACGTTAATTAGTACACAAAAATCACAAGTTGCATATCAACTATCTCAAATTGGTGTAAAAGCAATGATAGATGAAGTGACTGTATGGCCTAAACCGGGATTAGTTGATCCTTTAGAACATGGATCACATCCAGATATGGATCATTTTTTATTTATCAAAAGTGCATTAGCAATTCAAAATTATTTAGAACAATGTGCATATGTAGGATTAAATTATCATGGAAATTCATATCAAGAAGTTTTTGAAGAATTAAGGACTTTGGGAAAACGTGCAGAAAAAACAATGTTTGCAACGACTGCAAATGTTAATACGCATAAGGGTGTCGTTTTTTCACTTGGGATTATGACTGCAGCTGTAAGTATTGGATTAAACCAAGCTAAACTGACTGAAAAAAACATCCAAAATATTATTCAAAAAATGCTGGTCAATTTGATAAAGGAAGATTTTAGCAAACAATCTACTACTCCAACTGCTGGAGAAAAGCAATACTATAAGTATAAATTAGGTGGCATTCGTGCTGAAGCAGCAGCGGGCTATCCTGTAGTGTTTGATTATGGCTTAAAGACATTTAATATTGCTAAAGATTTACCTTTAAATGATCGTTACATTGTTACATTAATGCAGATTGCACGGCATACAGAAGATTCAACTCTGATTAAACGAGCTAAAGACTTAAATATAATTGAATGGAAAAATTGCCAAATTGATCATTTCTTTGATTTAGGGGCAACTTTGACTGAAAAAGGACGAGAGTTTTTGGCTCAATTACAAGTAGATTTTACAAAACGAAATTTGAGTCTGGGTGGAAGTGCAGACTTACTTATATTAACAATTTTTGTTGATGAGGTAGAAAGGATTTTTAAAGATGGACTTTATCACAAGTGATGGGATTCGATTAAATTATCAAGAATATGGTAATGGCATGCCAATTATTTTTGTTCATGGATTTAGTGGGTGTCAGGAAATTTGGACTGAACAAATTGATTTCTTTGTGGAACATGGATTTCGTGTAATCACATATGATCAGCGAAATCATGGAGCTTCACAAATTGATGAGAATCTATCAGATATTTTTGTTTTGGTGCGCGACTTAAAAGAACTTATTAAACATTTGTGCAAACAGAAACCAATTATCGTAGGACATTCGATGGGAGCATCAGTTGCATATGGTATTTTAGGTCAATATCAAAATTTAGTTAAAGCAGTAGTTGCGGTTGATCAGTCTCCTAAAATGGTAGAAGACGATGAATGGCATTATGGATTTATGCATGCAACAAGAACTAATTGTCGAGCTAAGGCAGAACAACTACCACATATACGACAAACACTCCATGGCGTAACCGATAAAACACGTCAAAAAGTTAAAAATGCCCAGCGACAATTTCCTTTCGATTGGCAATTAAATAAAAAATTGTTATATAGCCATGTTAGGGTTGATTGGCGTAAAGATATAGTTAACGCAAAGGTTCCAGTTTTATTAATCACGGCTAATCAGAGTCCATTTTACGATGGTCGGTATGCAGATGTGATGTGTCAGGAAAATCCTAAATTTGTATCACATATTGCAATTGATCAAACTGGGCATTGCGTAATGGCGGAGCAGCCAACTGAATTTAATCAGGATGTTTTAAGCTTCATTAAAAATTTAAAATAAAAGAGGATACCTGTCTAAGCGATTAATTGAGTTTTATAAAACATTTTGGGGAGGACTTATTATGAAAAAAGTCACAGTTATTGATTATTTAATTCAACGATTACACGAAGTGGGAATTGATGATATTTTTGGAGTTCCTGGGGATTACAACTTATCATTTCTAGATGACGTTGAAAAAAGTGATGTTGTTAACTGGGTTGGTGATTGTAATGAATTGAATGCGGCTTATGCTGCTGATGGTTACGCACGAAAGAAAGGTGCAGGAGCTTTAATTACAACATTTGATGTTGGAGAATTAAGTGCTTTAAATGGAATTGCCGGAAGTTTTGCTGAACATGTTCCAGTAATTGCAATTACCGGTGCACCAACAACAAAAGTACAAGAAAACAAAATGTTAATGCACCACACAGATGCAACTGGTAATTTTAAACGCTCATATCGTGCTTATAAACAATTTACTGAAACACAAGCCTTATTAGGTTTTGAAAATGCAGGGGTAGAAATTGACCGTGCAATTACAACAGCTATCATAAAAAGACGTCCTGTATATATTTCATTACCGTTAGATGTTGCTCATAGTATGATTGCTGCTCCAAGTGCACCTTTAAATTTAACAGTGCAAAATACAGATCATACCAAACGTGTAGCTAAGAGATTGATTGATGAATTAAAACAAGCTAAACGTCCAGTAATCTTAGCTGGAAATGAAATTATGACATTCAGAGCTAAAGAAGCATTTGAAAAATTAATTAATAAGACACATATTCCAGTTGCAACTTTGTTACTTGGAAAATCATCAATTAATGAAGAAAATCCATACTTTATTGGAACATATTATCCTAATTATGGTGATAAGAGAGTACTAAATTACGTTGATCAGAGTGATTTAGTAATTGTCTTTGGTAGTAAATTAATCGATGTGAATACTGGTAGTTTCACTCAATGTTTTACACAAAAAGATACGGTTATTCTCAATGGAGACAATACTGACTTCTTTGGTGTGAAGAGCCGAGGAGTAAATATTAATAACTTAATTAAAGATGTTTATGCAAAGAATTTTGTTTTTGATTTTGACAGCACAGGTTTACAAAATGTTCGTCCAGATGTTAAATATGAGGACAATGATGCTAAAGAATTAAATCTAGAGCAATATATGTATGCATTTAAAAACTTTATGCAAGATAATGATACAATTTACACTGAAACAGGAACTTCACAATATGGCTTGTCCTTTATGAACCTAAAAAAGGGTGTTGATTTTGAAGCTCAACCTTTATGGGGATCAATTGGATATACACTTCCAGCTGTTTTAGGAAGTCAAATTGCTGATCCTGAAGGACGGCATATACTATCAATTGGTGACGGCTCTGCTCAAATGACAATTCAAGAATTAAGTCTAATTCAAAGACATCATTTAAAACCAATCATCTTTTTAGTTGATAATAGTGGTTATACAATTGAACGTGTAATTCATGGTCCTCACGCTCAATATAATAATATTGCAAGTTGGGATTATACAAAGATTCCAGCAGCTTTAGGCATTACTAAAGAAACCATGGACATTAATGTCGCTACAACTAAAAAAGAAATGCTTGAAATTATGAAAAAAATTGCTGATGATCACAGTAAAGCACATTTTGTTATCATCAAAACTAAACCATTAGATGCTCCTGAATTAGTAAAGAAAATTGGAAAATCAATGAGTTTAATTGATAAGTCACACTTTTATGAAGAAGATTAATCATTTATAAAAATAACTTCCATGAATTATCATGGAAGTTATTTATTAATAAGGTTTTTTTCTTTAAAAGAAGAATCCCAGGGATTTAGGCACAGCATATCCCAACGAGAATATCTAACAGTATATTTTGCATCTAAAAAAGCTCGAGATGATTTAGAAACGTCATTATAACTTTTAGTATTAACTAGTTTTGCTTGAAAAACAATTCGTTTTGTGTTGTTTGAATCACTACATGTAATCAATGTGAGTTTAGAGAATTTGCTATTTTGAAAAATAGTTTGATTATAAGCAGAAATAGTAGATTTAGCATATATTCGATAGCTATAAACTTTATTAAAATTGGTTACATATAAGATATCACCAATTTTTGCTTTCTTATACAATGGTGTAAATAAAGCATTCTTACTTGTAGGAACATTATGAGCAGCAAGGGTAAAGTTTCCCTCGCCAAATTTTTGATTAGGCTTTAAAGTTCCTGCACATAAAGCATAAATAGAATTATTAACGCCTTCTGCAATTGGAACATTAAGGCCTAATTTTTCATTATATATTCCACCGATAACATGTATTTCAGGATGATAAATCCGTGCTTTAATAACAGTAAAAAGATTTATAGGTTTTACATCATCCCATTTATAAGGAATTTTATTTTGAGAAGTCTTATTATCTTTATAAATTATAGGATGATAACTCTCAATAAAAAAATTAGTTAAAGGTTGATTGAATGTCATTACGAACCCTGCAATAAGAGCAAAAATAATAGTAGACCTTTTAATATAAAGTAAAATTTTCTTTTTCATAAATCCTTGGTAGTACCCCTGAAAAGGGAAAGCGCTATGATATATGAAATATCTCTAGCGCTCCTTTCTAATTTAGTTATATAATTTATTGCTTTTTGAACTTTTTGTTATATAAAATATCGTATATTAAACAAGTTTAAATTGTATTTTTAATAGTGTCAAATGTTTTATGAGATTAATTAAAATCAAAATGAAAGCGCACAAATCTTTTTCTTTAAATCCGTTTCCAATTGGCCTATACTCAAGCTAGTTGGATGAATATAAATTAATTTAGGGGTGATTGTAATGAGTCAAAAAGAACATTTATATGATCTATATAGACCTAGTCATTATAATATCTATTTAGATATTAACCGTGAAAAGAAAGTCTTTTCTGGTAAAGTTTCAATTGAAGGTGAAGCTTTAGATTCAAATATTGGAATTAATGAAAAATATATGAATATCACATCTGTTAGCGTTAATGGCAAAGATGCTGCTTTTATCTACGATAAGGATAATGAAGCTATTCGTATTGAAGTCGATCAATTGGGGAGTGCTACTCTTGAAATTGAATTTAATGCCAAATTAACTGATACTATGATGGGAATTTACCCTTCCTATTATGAGGTTGATGGTATTAAAAAACAAATTATTGGTACTCAATTTGAAAGTACTGCTGCTCGTCAAGCTTTTCCATGTGTTGATGAACCAGAAGCTAAAGCAACTTTTGACATGGCAATTAAATTTGATGAAAAGCCAGGTGAAACTATTTTAGCTAACATGCCTGAACGAGAATGTGTAGAGGGTGTTCATTATTTTGAAACAACTAAAAAGATGTCATCCTATTTAATTGCATTTGCCTTTGGTGAGATGGTAAGTAAAAAAACAACAACATCAGATGGCATTAAAATTGGCGTTTTTGCTTCTCCTGCACATCAAGAAGATGAACTTGACTTTGCGTTAGATATTGCTAAAAACGCTATCGAATTTTATGAAAAATATTATGATACTAAATATCCTTTGCCTCATTCATGGCAATTAGGATTACCAGACTTTTCAGCAGGAGCAATGGAAAATTGGGGCTTAATTACATATCGGGAAGCATTCCTAACATTGGATCCTAATAATGCAGCTTTGAGTATTAAACAACATAATGCTACTGATATTACTCATGAATTAGCTCATCAATGGTTTGGTGATCTAGTAACAATGAAGTGGTGGGATGATTTATGGTTAAATGAAAGTTTTGCTAACATGATGGAATATGTATCAAGTGATGCAATTCATCCTGAATGGCATATGTGGGAAGTATTTCAAGAAAAAGAAGTACCAATGGCATTAAATCGTGATGCAATTGATGGAGTTCAACCTGTACACGTTGAAGTAGAAGATCCCGCTGATATTGATGCAATTTTTGTTGGAGCAATTGTTTATGCTAAGGGTTCAAGAATGCTTGTAATGGTACGTTCTTTAATTGGCGATGATGCATTACGCAAAGGTTTAAAGAACTACTTTGAAGCTCATAAATATGGCAATGCTGTTGGTGAAGATTTATGGAAGGCATTAGGCGATGCTTCAGGAATTGACGTTAGTGCAGTAATGAAATCATGGTTGAATCAACCTGGGTATCCCGTTGTAACTGCTAAGATTGTAGATGGAAACTTACAATTATCACAGAAACAGTTCTTTATTGGTGAAGGTAAAGATATGGGACGAAAATGGCAAATTCCTTTGAATAGTAATTATGAAACTATTCCTGAATTAATGAAGGATACAACCTTAGATCTTGGAAATTATCAAGAATTAAAACAAAAGAACAATAATAAGCCATTTATTCTTAATGTAGATAATAATTCTCACTTTATTGTAAAATATGATGAAACATTACTTAATGATATTTTAGAGCATCTTGATGAACTGGATGCAATTAGTCAACGTGAATTATTACAAGATATGCATTTACTTGCTAAGGGACGTGAGATATCATATTCAGCATTAATTCCATTAATGGGTCACTTTAAGGACAATCAATCATATATTGTTAATGATGCTTTATTTGAAATTGCTGATGATTTAAAGAAATTTGTTACACCTGATTCTCAAGATGAGAAAAATTTACGTGCTTTATTTAATCAATTAAGTGAAAGTAAATTTGCTAAGTTGGGAATAAAAGCTACATCAAAAGATGATAATGATGCAATTTTAGGTCGTCCAACAATTGTTAAGGCAGCATTATATGGTAAAAATGAAAAAGCAATTGAAGCAGCACATAAATTATTTACTGAATATCAAGATAATATTATAAATATTCCAGCAAGTGTGCGTGCTGCGGTAATGATGAGTGAAGTTACTAATTATGGAAACGAAAAACTATATGAAAAACTTTTGAATGAGTATCGCCAAACAAGTGATGGGATATACCAACGTGATCTTAGTGTTGCTTTAACTGCAACCACAGATAAACAATTTATCCAAAAATTATTGCAAGAATTCAAGAATGCAGATACTATCAAACCACAAGATTTACGAGAATGGTATTTAGGCTTATTGCAAAATGATGATGGGCAACAAGCTGCTTGGGATTGGATGCGAGATAATTGGAATTGGATGAATGAAACGGTTGGTGGTGATATGGAATTCCATACATATATCACTGTCACAGCTAATACATTTGATACTGAAAAACGGTATAAAGAATTTAAAGCATTCTTTGAGCCAAAATTAAATACTCCTGGACTAACACGTGAAATTGAAATGGATGTAAAGGTAATCAAGGGTAAAGTTGATTTAATTAATGCTGAAAAGCAGGCAGTTAATAAGGGAATTAGCGAAGCATTATAATATTAAAAATAGTGAGTACAAGGGATATAGGAATATATCCCTTGTATTTTTTATTTTGAAATAACACGATATAATAATATATAAAGCGATTACATTTATTTAAAGGGGATTTAATTTATGCAAAGGAAAATAATTGCAATTGATATTGATGGAACTTTAACGAATGATAAAAAAAGAATTATGCCAGAAACTAAGGCGGAATTAATTAAATTAAGTGATATGGGACATAAAATTGTGTTATGTTCAGGAAGAGCAATTACAGGTATTGAGCCATATTTAAAAGAATTAAATTTATGGGGGAAAAAGGGTCAATATGCGATTGCGTTTAATGGTGGTGGAACATATGATTTATCAACGGAAAATGTCATTGATGCAGGTTACTTAAATAATCAAGAGGTAATGCAAATTGCTAAACTATCTCATTCTTTGAATGTTAATGGTGAGGTAATTACTAGCTCAAGTAATTCATATATCATAAACGGAAAAGAATCAGTCTATAAAAAAATTGATCGTAAGAATAGTCAGTTGATTTTTCACAAAGTGAATGATTATAGTTTTTTGAAAAGTGAACATGTGCAAAAATATTTGTGGGTAGATGAACCTCAAGTAATTACAAAGCAAATCGAGAATATTCCAGCAGATTTCTTTAAGGATTTTCAAATTGTAAGAAGTGCACCTGTTTTCTTAGAGTTTCTTCCAAAAAATGTAAGTAAAGGAAATGCAATTTTACATTTATCTCAAGCATTGGATATTCAGTCTGCAGATATCATTGTCTTAGGGGATGAAGAAAATGATTTATCAATGTTCAACATTGCAGGAGTAGCGATAGCAATGGAAAATGCGAGAGATGAAATAAAAAAATCAGCAACAATGATTTCAATTGCAGATAATAACCATGATGGGGTAGGTAAAACATTAAAATTACTATTTGATTCAAAAAGAGCGTAAAAAAAGACTGGATTTAATCCAGTCTTTTTTATTACATCAATACCACACGTAAAGCTGCAGCAAGAATACCACCAATGATTGGACCTACCATTGGTACCCATGCATATGCCCAGTTAGCTTTTCCCTTATTTGGTACCGGTAAGATAGTATAAGCCAAACGAGGACCCCAATCACGTGCAGGGTTAACAGCGAAACCTGTTGTTCCACCTAAAGCCATACCAATAACTGTGATGATTAAACCAACAATTAATGGCTTTAATCCTTGTGTGAAGTTACCTAAGTTTAATAAAGTGAAAATAAAAATAAATGAGGCAATAATTTCACTAAGAAGATTAAAAATAGGACTGTTAATAGCAGGAGCTGTTGCAAAAATACCAACTGAGTTACCTTCTGCTTCATTCTTAGATGCTTTGAAATGAGGATAATATTGAATTAATACAAGTGCTGCACCAACAAAAGCGCCTAAAAATTCACCAGCTAAATATGGTAATACATTACTCCATGGAAAAAGACCAAAAATTGCTGAACCTAAAGTAATAGCAGGGTTAATAAAACCTTGTGAACCAAGTGTTCCAGCAACATAAACACCGAATGTAATAGCTAGTCCCCAACCTAATGATACAAATAACCAATTTTGACTACGGTTATATGTGTTTTTTAAATTAATACCTGCACCGATTCCACAACCGAGAGCGGTTAAAATCATTGTTCCGAAGAACTCTCCAATAAATCCATGCATGAATTTATACCTCCTAAAAAATATAATCCATCCAGATTATAGGTTATTTTTATTTAGAAAACGTATAAAATCCTGGATTTTTAAATAACCTTAATTAAAAATTCTTAAATCTAATATGTTAAAATACGAGTATTAGCAAAATGAGAGGAAAAGATATGAATTTTACAATTTATTTAACACGTCATGGTCAAACGATGATCAATAAATATCGTCGACTTCAAGGATGGTGTGATTCACCACTAACAGAAAAAGGAATTGCTGATGCTAAGATAGCAGGGAAGCATTTAAGTGAAATAAAATTTGATGCAGCATATAGCAGCGATACATTGCGTGCAATGAAAACGAGAGATTTCATATTGAGCGAAAATCAAAATGAAATTCCACAAACATTTGAATTAATGAATTTTCGTGAACAAAATTTTGGATATTTTGAAGGTGCTGATGCAGGCCAAACTTGGACAATGGCTGGATTACCTCATGATGCAAAAACATATTATGAGATTATTGATAAATTAGGTTTTGCAGCTACTCGTGATTTATTACATGAAACTGATCCATTTCACGATGCTGAAAATGATAAAACTTTTGTAACCCGTATTAATCAGGGATTTGATTATTTGAGAAAACACCATCAAAATGGAGAAAATATTTTATTAGTAAGTCATAGTTTAACGATTCGAACTATTGTAAATCAATTTGCTCCTAAATATAATGCTCCAGTGAATGGACCTCAAAATGGATCAATTACAAAGCTTAAAGTTAGCGATAATGATGTTATAGTAGAATATTATAATCATTATTTAGATGGCGAAGAATATTAAAAAAGCAGGTTAGTTAACCTGCTTTTTTTATTTATTCAATATTTTTTTCTTTTCTTTTTAATTCAAGTTTGCGTAGCCAAGGAAGAAGGAATCCAAGAACAATTAAGAATCCTACAGTTAGGAAATTCATTAATAGTTGATGATCAAATGTGGCAGTTCCTGGTTCAGCATCCTGTGGAATAAATCCCATGGTTGCACAAATAAATGTGAAGAGGAAGCACCACCAACCGACAGCTAAAGCACCTTTTCGGTTTTTAATAAATACATAACTTGAATTAAATTCATCTTGATGCCATCTAATGGCAATAAATGCAACGAAAACTAATGCAGTCTTATATGGAGAAACAATCCCATTTAGATTTAATAGCCAGTTATAAATAGAGTTAATGCTAGGAAGAGTACCACTTAATAATAAAATTAATAAACTAATCCCAGCAGTTAAAATATAACTGTTAATTGGACGACCATTTTTGTTTTTCTTAGTTAGCCAACTTGGCATGTATTTAGAAGCTGTATCGCTAGCAAATACACGACTTGCAGCATCAATTAAAATAGCTAATTGAGCTAACATAAAGAATAATTGAACAAATGCAAAAACATACATCAATGATTTACCCATTCCACATTGTTCACCTAACAATTTAAATGCATAGTATGGACCATTCATTTTGAAATCAGCTGGAATATGATTTGCATTAAAGAAAACAGCAAGAGCTAATGTTCCAAAAATGGTCAAGAAAGCAGTCATTAATGCAAGTGCCCACATCGCTTTAGGGAAATCACGATTGGGATTTTTCAAACGACTAATGTATGGGGCAGCTAATTCAGCACCAGACATCGCAAAAATTAGTAGTCCAGTTGTCGAGAAATAATGGAGACTGAAACTTGGCTTAAACGCTTCTAAACTAAAATGAGTAGCAACATGAGCGCCATGTGTGAGTGCCCAAACTGTCATGAAAACAAAAAGCATTGAAATTAAGAACATAGCACCGCCACCAATGACGGAAAGAATTTCAAGTGAGTTTCTAACTTTATTTTCAAAAATAATGAATAATAAGATGATAATAAATGTCATTAAGCCAAATGTCATGGTTGACATATGTTGGTTTAAAGTGGCATTTCCTAAAATTATCCAACTAATTGATACAACAACAGAGTTTGATACATCAACTAAATAAGGAATGGTTTGTGTCCAATACATCCAAGATGTGACATAACCGAAGAGATCACTGTGAGTTCCACGACGAATCCAAGAGGCAAGACCTCCAGCTTCTTCTCCACCAAAAGTTAATCCCAATTGAGTTGCAATCAATGCATAAGGGATAACGTATGAGAATAAAAGGAAGATCCAGGAAACGACAACAGAAAGTCCTTGGTTTTGAAAAGGGTAGAAAATATTTTCAAAACTAATAATAGTAACGAAATCTAATAAGGCAATAACTGGCCAGCTCATATAATGTTTTTTAGTTGTTGTTAAATCATTCATAATTTGATTTTTCCTTTCTTATTTTGAGTTCAAATTAGTGAATGATTTGCCAGGAGCTTTATTCCAGCTAAGTCCAGCGTTATACTGCATGCTTTCTCTCCTTTACGTTATAATTAATTTATGTACATACTAATATAGTTTAATCTAATTTTGATAAATAGCAAATGATTTTGACAATTAAAAGGAGGATAGGAATATGAAGTATTTAAAAATTGCTGCACCTAAAAATCTAATGAAGTATATTCCTGAAGAATGGATTAGTGTTACTCTGGACTCAAAACTAAATGGGGCAGAATTGGCAGCTATTGTAATTGATAAAAATAGTATTGATGAAGACAAAACTGCAACTAAAATTCGAGAAGATTCTGCACTTTATATTCCAATCGTTGTTGTAGATGTAGTAAAAGAGTCTGATAAAATTTCTGAGGAAATAAAAAAATGTGCAAGTGAATATGAAAAAAGAATGATTCCTCGATTTTTAACTGATTTAATTAATTTTGCTGATAAACGACCTGTAAGTTTTACAACTCCTGGTCACCATAATGGACGTTATAATGCTAAACATCCAGCAGGAGTTGTATTTAATAAGTTTTTTGGAGATAATTTATTATTTGCGGATACAAGTGATACGGTGGCAGAATTAGGAGATACGATGACTCACGCTGGTTCTCCGTTAGAAGCAGAGCAAAAAGCTGCAGAGGTATATCATGCAGATAAGGTTTATTTTTGTCCTAATGGAACGACTGGTTCAAATGATATTTGTGCGAGTGCAATTTTGCGACCAGATGATTTAGTTTTATTTGACCGTAATAATCATAAATCACTGTATAATGGTGCGTTAATTATGAATGGTGCTAAACCTGTTTATATTCCAACTGACCGTAATCCACTCGGGCTAATTGGTGAGATGGATCCAAGCTTTTTAACAGAGGATAGATTAAGAGCAGAAGCAGCTAAGGTTGACCCTCAAAAAGCTAAGCAAAAACGCCCATTTAGAATGGCAGTAATCCAGGCAGAAACATATGATGGCGTATTTTATAATGCCGCATGGTTATTAAAGAAAATTGGCAGTTTATGTGATTATGTTCTTTTTGATTGTGCTTGGGGAGGATTTGAGCAATTTGTTGATTTAATGAATGAATTATCACCTCTTAGTCAAAGCTATAGTGCTGAGGATCCTGGAATTTTAGTAACTCAATCATTACATAAACAACAAACAGGAATGGGCTCTGCTTCACAAATTTTAAAAAAAGATGCACACATTAAGGGACAAGATAGATATGTTGATCATAAGCATTTTAATAATGCCTATTTAAAATATGTAACTTCAAGTTATAACTATCCCCTTTATGCTTCAATGACAGTAAATTCTTATCTTGCAAGTGGCAGAAGCAACCAAAAGTGGTGGCAACAAATTTTAATAAAGGGAATTGAATGGAGAAAACAATTAATTAAGAATTCAAAATTATTCCGTCCTTTAGTCCCAATTGAAGTTGATGGAAGATTATGGGAGGATATTCCTACAACTGAATTAGCCAGTGATATTAAATATTGGCGGCTAAATCCAGAAGATGATTGGCATGGATTTAAACGAATTGCAAAAAATGAAGCAATTATTGATCCATTAAAATTAACGGTTGTAACGCCAGGAATTGATATTGCAGCTGCCACATATGAAAAAGAAGGAATTCCAGGACCAATTGTTGCTGAATTTTTAACAGAACATCAAATTTTAAAAGCTAAGGCTGATTTAAACTCATTACTATTTCTTTTAACTCCGGGAGATCTGGACAGTGATCTTGATGCATTGCTAGATGCATTTATGGAATTTGAAGAATTATATGAAAAAGATGCTCCACTAGACGTTGTATTACCTCAACTAACCAAAAAGTACCATAGGCGATATGCAAATTATACAATTAAAAAACTTTGTCAGGAAATGCATGATTATTATAAACAAAATCATACATTTGAATTACAACAAGCATTATTTGAAAAGAAAGATATGCAAAAATATGATTTGAGTCCAGCAGTAGCTGACTTAAAATTTAGATATAATCAAAGTGAATTATGTAACTTAGAAAATGTTGAAGGAAGAATTGCTATGGAGGGCGCTTTACCATATCCTCCAGGTGTATTCATTGTTGCACCTGGCGAGAGATGGCAGAAAGTCGACATTGCATATTTTCAAACACTTGTAGGAGCAATGGAAAAATTTGATGGTTTTGTACCAGAAATCCAAGGAGTTTATTATGGTGATAAAGATGTCAATGGTAAAATTCATGTACAATGTGAAGTTTTAAAAAATGAATAATATAACAAAAGAGACTAATTACTTAGTCTCTTTTTCTATGTAAAATTTTATTCATGATAAGTAGGTAACCACTCATCAAGCAATTGAAGGTATTCTTTTTCAAAATAATTATTATTTAAGTAAACCAAATATATTGGATGAGTAATATTAATTGAATTTAAATTGACTTCCATCAATGTACCATCGTGAATTTGACGTGCTACAATTCCACGATACATAAAACTAATACCTACACCTGTTTCCAATACTTGTTTGATTGTTTCAGGATTACTAATTTGTGTTCGCTGATCAAAATCACTAACTTTAAGATTTTGAGTGCCTAAAATTTGTTGCATAATTGCATAGGATCCAGAACCGCTTTCGCGATAGATGAGTGGAAAATCAAGCAGTTCATTTAATTTATATTTTTTATTAGGATCTAGACCTAATTTTGGAGATGCAACTGCAATAAATGGCTCGTCAATCAATGGATGAGCAGTGAATTGTTCAGTGTCAAAATTACCCTCAACTAATGCAAAATCTAACTTACCAGAATGTAATTGCGCTAAACACTCTTTAGTGTTCATAATATCACAGTGGAGGATGATTTCTGGATGCTTTTCATTAACAAATGCAATTAAATCAGGCAACATTGAGTTTGTTAATGATTGAGTCGCAGCTAAATGGAGTGGACGTTTATTTTTAGGAATTGCATGTAAATGTTCTTTGAACTTATTACTTTGAGAGCGCAAAGATTCCACAAATAAAAGAAGTTGTTTTCCTGATTGTGTTAAATGTAATTTGCGCTTTTTATAAGTAAAGAGTTTAACATTTAATTCTTCCTCAAGGTTTTTCAATTGTTGTGATACAGCAGGTTGACTAATATAGAGTTCTTCTGCGGCTTTTGTATAAGAGCCCACTTTAGCGACTGTTAAAAAAGTGAGTAATTTGTGATCAAACATGATTTAACCTTCTTTAAAGATAAACTGAATTTATACTTTTATTTTATATTATTAAAATAATTTATTCAATATTACATAATGAAAAATATTATAGATAAGTTATTTTAGCACAAGAATTGGAGAAGGGGTTATTAAAATAAAAAAAGACTATGACTTAGTCATAGTCTTTTTTACCTGTAAATTAGATTTCACTAACAGGCTTTATCTTAAAGCATGCTTGCGAATTTTTCTAATGTACGGATCATTTGAGCTGTGAAGCCTGATTCGTTGTCATACCATGCAGCAACTTTTACTACTTGGCCTTCGCCTTCACCGACAACTTGTGTTTGTGATGGGTCAAATACTGAACCAAATGATGTACCGATGATATCGCTTGATACGATTTCGTCTGCGTTGTAACCAAATGATTCGTTACCATCTGTTACCTTCTTAACAGCTTCGTTTACTTCTTCAGCTGTAACTGCTTTGTCTAATGTTACAACTAATTCTGTTACTGAACCTGTGATTGTTGGTACACGTAATGCGTGTCCATCTAACTTGCCGTCTAATTCTGGAACTACCTTACCTAAGGCCTTTGCAGCACCTGTTGAGTGAGGAATGATGTTTTGTGCAGCAGCACGTGCGTTACGTACATTACCTTTGCGGTCTGGACCGTCTTGTAAGTGTTGTGTTGCTGTGTATGCGTGTGTTGTTGTCATTGTACCTGCTTTGATACCAAATGCATCGTTAACAGCCTTTGCCATTGGTGCTAAGCAGTTTGTTGTACATGATGCAGCTGAAATGATGTTTGCATCTGGTGTGATGATGTCATCGTTTACACCGTAAACAACTGTTGGCATGTCACCTGCTGGTGCTGATACAAGAACTTTCTTTGCGCCAGCCTTCAAGTGTGCTGATGCCTTTTCTTCTGATGTGTAGAAACCTGTTGATTCAAGTACTAAATCAACACCATCGTTCTTAACCCAAGGAATGTTTGTTGCATCTGCTTCTGCATATACAGGGATTTCCTTACCGTTTACGATAAGTGAGTGATCTGTTGCAGATACTTCTGCATCAAATTGACCATGAGCTGTGTCATACTTCAATAAGTGAGCTAACATAGCTGGTGATGTTAAGTCGTTGATAGCAACGATTTCCAAATCATCTGATACTTCAGCAATCCGACGGAATGCTAAACGGCCGATACGACCAAAACCATTAATACCTACTTTTGTAGTCATATTAATATTCCTCCTAAAAGGTAAAATTTGAATGATGAAAATCATCATCCCTTAAACAAGTTTTATTATAACGCTATATCATTAAAAATAACAACTAATATCTTACGAAATTAGAAATAAAATTTAAATAAAAATATTATACTAAAAAAACTTTAATATATGGATATTTTTTTAGATAATTAATTTTAATTAAAATATAAAAAAAGCCCCTTCCAATTGCCAGTAGACCTCAACAGTTCTATGTATAGTAATAGAATTGCTTCTATTACTATATAGCCCGATACGGCAATTTGGAAAGGGTGGTGTTATTACAAACACCATCATAATAATAACATTATGAATTCATAAGTTAAGTATCAACAACGAAATACCAAGAATTGTTGTAAATTTCAAAAAAAGCAAAATTTATTTTACATTTGTGGTATTTTACACTTGTAATATATTACAAATGTGATATACTAATAGTCGTAGGGATGTGATAGAGATGAAAATCGATATTAAAAGTTATCTCGATCACCAAGAATTAACAATTTATCGAGTAGCTAAAATATCGGGTTACGGTTACACAACTCTACATAAGTCGTTTAACAAAGAGCAATCAAAGGCTACTTCGATGAATTTGCGAGATCTTGATGCGTTAGCACAAGCCCAACATAAAGCAATGTGGGAAGTGCTTCGAGAATTAGAAGAAGGATATCTTGTAAATGACGACAGAAAAGATGATAGATAGTAAGGTTTTGTAACCGCAGGAAGTCTTGGTTGAGTCACTTTGGTTTGTGTATCAGTCAGACTTTTTTGTTATCAACTCTTACTGATATATATTACTTAAGAAATTTAGGAGGTATGCTACTATGGCTGATATTCCAGTAGGACCATTTGATAATATGGATGATATTTTTAATCAATTAATGGGAGGTATGAATGGAATTAATTCCGAAAATCGTCGTTATTTAATTAACGGACGAGAAGTAACTCCTGAAGAATTTGCAGAATACCGTAAAACAGGAAAATTACCAAAGGGTGCAAATGCACAAGGAGCACAAGTTGCAGGTAAAGCTAAGAAAGATGGTATCTTAGAAAAATTAGGACGCAACTTAACTCAAGAAGCTCGTGATGGTAAGTTAGATCCTGTAATTGGTAGAAATAAAGAAATTCAAGAAACAGCTGAAATTTTGTCACGTCGGACAAAGAATAATCCTGTATTAGTTGGAGATGCCGGTGTAGGTAAAACAGCTGTTGTAGAAGGATTAGCACAAGCAATTGTAAACGGAGATGTTCCAGCTGCTATTAAAAATAAGGAAATCATTAGTATTGATATTTCTGGTCTAGAAGCAGGGACACAATACCGTGGAAGTTTTGAAGAAAATATCCAAAATTTAATTAAAGAAGTAAAACAACGTGGAAATGTAATTTTATTCTTTGATGAAATTCATCAAATTTTAGGCGCCGGTGGTATGGGTGGCGACAATGGCTCAAAAGGTTTAGCAGATATTTTGAAACCAGCATTATCACGTG
Organism: Ligilactobacillus cholophilus; assembly: GCF_030389495.1. Lineage (NCBI taxonomy): Bacteria > Bacillati > Bacillota > Bacilli > Lactobacillales > Lactobacillaceae > Ligilactobacillus > Ligilactobacillus cholophilus. The sequence continues at coordinate 1,297,846 of NZ_CP127832.1, read as the reverse complement.
GCGAAATTACAGTAATTGGTGCAACTACACAAGATGAATATCATAATACAATTATGAAAAATGCAGCTTTAGCACGTCGTTTTAATGAAGTTACAGTTAATGCGCCAAGTGCAGAAGATACATTTAAGATTTTACGTGGAATTCGTCCACTTTATGAAAAACATCACAATGTAGAATTGCCAGACAATGTCTTAAAAGCAGCTGTGGACTATTCAATCCAATACATTCCACAACGGAGCTTGCCAGATAAAGCAATTGATTTAATTGATATGACTGCTGCACATTTAGCAGCACAACATCCAGTAACAGATGTTAAGGAAATTGAAAAGCAAATTGCTGCAGAAAAAGAAAAGCAAGAAAAAGCAGCTGAAGATGAAGATTATGAAGCAGCATTAAATGCTAAAACAAAGATCAAAGATTTGCAAAAGCAAATTGATAACCATGCTCAAGAACAAAAAGTCACTGCAACAGTAAATGACGTTGCTGAAGCAGTTGAAAGATTAACTGGTATTCCAGTATCTAAGATGGGTGCTAGCGACATTGAACGCTTAAAGACAATCGGTGACCGTTTGAAGGGTAAGGTTATTGGTCAAGATGAAGCGGTTGATGCAGTAGCACGTGCAATTAGAAGAAATCGTGCTGGATTTGATGAAGGAAACCGTCCAATTGGTAGCTTCTTATTCGTTGGACCAACTGGTGTAGGTAAAACTGAATTAGCAAAACAATTAGCTTTAGATATGTTTGGTTCAAAGGATGCGATTATCCGACTTGATATGTCAGAATATTCAGATAGAACAGCGGTATCTAAATTAATTGGAACTTCAGCAGGATACGTTGGTTATGAAGATAACAACAATACGTTAACTGAACGTGTTCGTCGTAATCCATATTCAATTATCTTGTTAGATGAAATTGAAAAGGCTGATCCACAAGTTATTACTTTATTATTACAAGTGTTAGATGATGGACGTTTAACTGATGGTCAAGGAAATACTGTTAACTTTAAGAATACAGTAATTATTGCTACATCAAACGCTGGATTCGGTAACGAAGAATTAAACGGTAATGAAAAGAAGGATGAAGATATCATGAAGAAGATTGCTCCATACTTCCGTCCAGAATTTTTGAATCGTTTCAATGCAGTTATTGAATTCTCACACTTGACAAAGGATGACTTGAAGAAGATTGTTGATTTAATGTTGACTGAAGTTAACCAAACTTTAGCTAAGAAAGACATTGACTTAACAGTTTCTGAAAAAGCTAAAGATTACTTGATTGAACAAGGTTATGATGAAGCAATGGGAGCACGTCCATTGCGTCGAGTAATTGAACAACAAATCCGGGATAAAGTAACAGACTTCTATTTGGATAATCCAAATGTAAAACATTTAGCTGCAGATATGGAAGATGGTAAGTTAGTTATCACAGAACGTAAGTCAGCTGAAAATAAGGATCAAAAAGAAGAAAAGAAGACAGATGAAAGCAAGTAATTAATAGTTATAAGCGGTTCACTGACTTTTATAAAGGGAATCATGATTATTCATGATTCCTTTTTTTGTATATTTTGAAGGAAAAGCTAAAAAGATAAGAGCGTTTTGTTATAATAAAAAATGAAACTTATTTTTGAAAGGAAAATAATAATGACCAAAATAAAGGTAACATTACCTGATGAGGTAGTTGAAAAATATAACATACATGATGGTGACAAATTTCATATTAGCGAAAAACATGGAGAAATTCGTCTCAAAAAAACTAATAATACTAGCAATAAGCGTCAATTCAATGTAATGTGGCTAGTATTAGCATCAATTATTGCAAGTGCTATTTTTGGCTTATATATTAATGCAATACATTTAAAACAAGTTCCATTGGTTGGGAATCAATCAATTGCTAGTGGTTTGATTGTATTAGGTGGTTTATCAGGAATGATAATGTTTAGTACCTATTTCATTGTAAACCGAAAAAACATCACTACTAATTATTCAGCGCATACTTTTTGGAGAACATTTCCAGTGATCGTAATATCGTTCGTACTAATTTTAGCACTTGCTTTAATGGGAATTGCATGGGGAATGGGAAGAATTTTCACAGGAATTACTTTTGGCCATGTTACAGCAATAATGTTATTTTTAGTTTTTGTTTTAGCAATCAATTATATTATGGTCAGAATTGGCTTAGCTGTAGATTATGGCATGTTAACGACAATTATGATTTTAGTGATTATTAGCGGTGCAGTATTATCAATGGCATCTAACGGTAAAAATTGGTGGCAACATAATCTTAGTTTTTTAGGTACTAAAAATGCTAACAATAGCTGGCAATTTAATTTAACGCTTGTTTTTTCATCATTATTAATGGTTGCGTTAATTGATTATATTTTTGTTTCATTACATGATGTAGTTAAAAATTCATGGCGAACAATTACATTAAGAATCTTATTGACTTTAACGGCTCTTGATGTAGGTGCTGTTGGGGTCTTCCCTAACAATGCAAATTTCCATATTTTGCATGATAAAGTTGCAGGATATTTAGTTTATTTTATTATCATCTTAATAGTAGGAATTCGTTGGCTTTTACCCGAAGTGGGAAAACGGTTCTTAACTATTTCATATGCAATGTGTATAGGACTAATTGTTGTTGATTTAATGTTTAAACCATTCTATCTGATTTCATTAACAGCTTTCGAATTGATTGCTTTTGTTCTTGCTTTCGGATGGATCTTATTACTTTTTGATACAATGATTGGAATTGTAGAAGATGATGGACAAAATTATCAAATTAAACTTAAATTTGATAATAAAGATTAAAAAGGAACATCTATAATTAATTACCGGGGAAATAAATGTAAGGAGATTAAATAATGAAAAAATGCCCTAAATGTGGGAGCGAGAATCCAAAGAATGCCAATTTTTGCAAGAAATGCGGTAAAAGTTTACTAAATGTAAAACCAGAAACTCAATCTTTACGACGAACAGGAAATCATAATGGAGGGCAAAATTATAATCATAAAAGATATAAATATATAGTATTTTTAATTGCTGTCATTATTATTTTAATTGGATGGATGCTACTTTCAAAATCAAGTAATGAAAGACATTCAAGTGAAGAATCGATGTCAATAGATGTTGTACAGAGTGCAAAGAGCAAAAAAACAACAGAATCGACTTCAAAATTGGAAAGTTCTTCTTCAAGCCAGACAGTGAAACTATGGAATAGTAATAAAGCTAGTCAACTTGCATCATTCATGCAGTCTTGGGGAAATCAAATGAATCAACAATATGAAAATTGTGGAGAAGATACAAATAATGATGTTGATTTTCATGATTACCATTTTCCAAATGATTTCGGTAATATTAATTACAGAGTTAATAATGAACCAGTAAGCGTCACTTGGTCAGCGGATGGACAGGGTGATGCAGATTATAATGTAGTTGCAATTTATAGTGATGCAAATAATCCAAGCAGTGCAGGGACACACTTGTACTTTTTTGCAATTCATAATGGAAGTCCAATTGTTTTAATTACAGAACAAAGCGATGGAGAAAATCAATTGAATTTCAAAGAAACTGCCAATCGAGACTTGCGGGCAGGATTTGAAAAAATTGTCAATGAAAATTAAAAATTTATAAAGAGACAATGCCCATTTAGGATATTATTCCACAATATATAGTAATCATAAGCGTTTTTCATCGCAAAATATTGACTTTATTTTTTAAATAAATGGGCGTATGATATAAAGTGCAATTAAAAAAGAGACTAGTTTTGTCTGGTCTCGGAGGAAAGGATGCATCTATCATTTTGATTACACTTTCAGGTATTATCGGATCAGGCAAATCAAGCCTTACACAAATTTTATCAGAGGAATTAGGAACAAAAGCTTTTTATGAACCAGTAGAAGACAACCCTGTATTGCCTTTGTTTTATAAAGGTAATGAGATTGCTGCTAAAAAGCGTTCAGAAGGAGATAAAGAAGCTACTAATCCTTACGCATACTTATTGCAAACATTCTTTTTAAACCGTCGTTTTGCAATGATTAAACAAGCAATGGAAGAAGACAATAACATTTTAGACCGTTCTATTTATGAAGATGAGATCTTTATGCGTATGAATACTGAAATGGGTAATGCTACAGATGTTGAATATGATATCTATAAGAGCTTGCTTAGCAATATGATGGAAGAATTACCATATGCTTCACATAAAAAATCACCAGATTTGATGATCATGATCAATGTATCTTATGATACGATGCTCAAGCGAATTGAAAAACGTGGTCGTGAATATGAATTGGTCGAAAATGACCCTTCATTAGTTGATTACTATCACCGTTTATTAAAACAATATGATATTTGGCGTGATGAATATGAAGCATCTCCAATGCTTGTAATCGATGGAGATAAATTTGATTTTGTAACTAATTTAGAAGACCGTGTAACCGTTCTTGAAATGATTGAAAGTAAATTAGTTGAATTAGGCAATTTAACAGAAGAAAAATTTGCTGAATTAAAAGAAAAACATAAAATTATGTTAGATGAAATGTAATTAAAAGTGGAATGAGAATTAGTTTTTAAAGAGCTATCTTTAAGGCTAGTTCTCATTTTTTATAAATATGTTCTTTGCTTGAAAAAAATAATTGATACAGCTATCATTAAAATAGATAGGAGTGTTGATTATGGCATTAGGCTACAAAAAAATTTTAGTAGGTATTGATGGTTCAAAGGGTTCAGAACAAGCTTTATTTGATGCTTTAAATATAGCTAAAAGAAATGATGCTCATTTAGATGTTTTATGGGTATTAGATATGAATTCACTTGAATATGGTAATGCGGGGATTACTTTAGATGGTGAACGAATTTACAAAGAAGAACAAGAATGTGAAAAATATATAAATGATCTTAAACAACATTTGATTGAAGAAGGATTACCTGAAAATAAAATTGCAGTTCATTTGAGATTTGGTAATCCAAAAACAGTAATTGTCGAAGATTTTCAACCTGAATATCAAAATGATTTAATTATTGTAGGGGAAACAGGTAAGAATTTCTTCAAACGTATTATTGTTGGTTCAGTTGCCTCATATATTATGCGGACTGCTAAGTGCGATGTAATGATTGCAAAGGCACCTGAAAAGATTTTATCAAAAGAAATTGATATTGATTTGAAAGATATTGACGCAGAATAATTATAACCTAAGATTAGATCTTGTAACTCTTTTATGATCTAATCTTAGGTTATTTATTTTCTGCGTTCTTTAATTTTTTTAACGAGATATTGAATTGCAACTGTCATTAATGATGTAAATGTACTTAAAACGATGAAGTCAACAATTAATAGTAAAATCATCCCTAATGATAAGGATGGATGCAAAGAAAATTGTTGAATTGTGAATGCTAAGCAACCAATTAATACAATTGCATTAATAATAAATATTATTGTTAAATTTCGTTTTAAATGTTTCATAGACACTCCATCTTTATTAGAAATTTAAGCAGACTGAATTATTCGCTACCTACGATGCTGCGAACTTGCATTCCAAGATTTTCCCAAAACTTATATGGATTTTGTTTAAAGTCATCCGCAAATGTTTTGAAACCTTCACGGGGAACCATTTCACCAAGACGTTCACTCATTGCGCCTCTAACCCATAACTTTTCATCTTCCACGTCCCATAATACAGTCCAGTAGGATTCTTCTAATGCTTCGTTGAATAAATCTTGAGCACCAGAAATAATTGTGTCACGTAATACGCCTTCTTCAGTTGCATCAGGATATCCATTTGCTTTAAGCCAATTAAGTTTGGCAAGAACTTCTGGATAATCATTTGGAATTACATTAAACATTGAATTGCTCCTTTGAATAAATATATGTTTTTATTTTACAAAAAAATTCCTATAAGTAAAAGACTTATGATATTCTATAAATGAAAAAGAAAGCGATTTCTAAAAGAGATGAGGGATCCAAATGGCAATCAAATTAATTGCTACTGATATTGATGGAACTTTGGTAAATGATGAACGTAAAATTACATCATTTACAAGGAAAGTATTAAAACAAGCTCGAGCTAAAGGAGTTTATGTTGTTTTATGTACAGGACGACCTGTTTCAGGTATTCAAAATTATATTGAACAATTAGAATTAAATACTACTGATGATTTTGCAATTACCTTTAATGGGGCGCAGATTCAAAATATAGGAACAAATGAAGTGATTGCACGTAATGAGATTTCGATACCGGATTGTATTGAATTAGCAAATTTAAGTCATCAATTAGGAATTAAAGCTCAAATAGTAACTGCTGATTCTGACCTATATGTTTTTGATCAAGATATTAGTCGTTATTCAGTGAAAGATGCTTTCTATACTAACATGGAATTGCATTATCGTGAGATATCACAATTATCAGTCAAAGCAACTAAATTTATGTGGGCTGATGAACCTAATAAAATTTCAAAGACAATAAAACAAATTCCGCAAGAAATTAAGTCAAAATATTATATTGTAAGAAGTGAGCCATTTTTCCTTGAATTTACTTCTCCCCAAGCCACTAAAGGACATGCTGTAATTGAACTTGCTCAAAAGTTAGGGATTAAGCAAAATGAAATAATGACTGTTGGTGATGAAAATAATGATTTAACCATGTTAGAGGCTGTTAAACATAGTGTTGCAATGGGAAATGGAAATGAAAAGGTAAAACAAGTTGCTTCATATATTACTGATGACAATAATCATGATGGCCTTGGAAAAGCAGTAGAAAAATTTGTTTTATGAAAATTAACAATTAGTGATTGAAAATGACTGAATGTGATTGAAACTGGCAATTAATGATGCTAAAATAAAGTCATGGAGGGAATGAAAATGCTTGCAGAAGAACGACAACAAATTATTTTAGAGATGTTGAGATCAAATCGAGTTGTTGAAGTTCAAGAATTTTGCAAACGCACCCACGGATCTGAATCTTCAGTTCGGCGTGATTTAAAGACGTTAGAAGAACAAGGACTTCTTGAACGGGTGCATGGAGGAGCAAAGATTAATTATGCCTTACAAAATGAACCTGATATGTTTGGAAAAGCTTCACAGAATCCAGATGCTAAACGAGCAATTGGGCAACAGGCGGCTACACATGTTAATCCAAATGATGTAATTTTTTTGGATGCAGGTACAAGTACATTGGCAATGGTTGATTATTTGCCACAAAACCAGGGGATTACAGTAGTAACAAATGGAATTTTACATGCCTCAGCACTTGCTGAGAGGCATATTCGATCAATAATCATTGGTGGACATTTGAAAGAAACAACTAAAGCGATTGTTGGAGTCAGTGCACTTTCTCAATTAAACAAATTACGTTTTAATAAAGCTTTTCTAGGGATGAACGGAGTTGATATTTCTGATGGATATACTACTCCTGATCCTGAAGAGGCAGCTATTAAAGAATGTGCAATGCAGAAGGCTCAGTATTCATATGTTTTAGCAGATTCATCGAAATTAAATGAAGTTTCATTTGTGCAAGTAGCTCCTTTAAAAATGGCTACTCTGATTGTTGAAAAAATATCTGCAGCATTACTTCATTCATTTATGAAAGAAACAACTGTTGAGGAGGTCAAAAGATGATTTATACAGTAACAGTAAACCCATCAATTGACTATATTGTTCAATTAGCAAACCTAAATTTAGGTGAAGTAAACCGAATGGATTATGATAACATGCTTCCTGGCGGTAAGGGGATCAATGTTTCCAGAATTTTACAAGAATTAGGACATGATAGTATTGCCTGGGGATTCTTAGGTGGTTTCACTGGAGATTTTGTAAAATCTTCACTAGAAGAAGTGGGACTAAAAACAGATTTTACACCGATTGAAAAAAATACTCGAATTAACGTTAAAATTAAAGCTGAGAAAGAAACAGAAATTAACGGTCGTGGACCTAAATTAACTGATGAAGAACTTGCAAGTTTTAAAAAGCAATTTGACAAGTTAACAGCAGATGATACTGTTGTTTTTGCAGGTAGTTTACTTCCAGGATTAGATGATAATTTCTATTTTGATTTAATTAAAATTATTCGTGAAAAAGGTGCACAATTTGTAATTGATACAACTGGAGATAGTTTATTAAAAACATTGCCAGAACACCCACTAGTTGTTAAACCTAATAATCATGAATTAGCAGAAATGTTCCACGTGAAATTTGATGGAATCGATGACATTGTTAAATATGCAAAGAAATTGTTAGACATGGGTGCGCAACATGTTTTAATTTCTATGGCAGGCGATGGTGGCTTAATGGTAACTAAAGACAAAGTTTACCGTTCTCTTGCACCGAAGGGAACTGTAATTAATTCAGTTGGTGCAGGGGATTCAATGTTGGCTGGATTTACAGGAACATATGCTCAAACAAAAGATCCTGTTGAAGCATTTCGTTATGGATTAGCTTCAGGTTCTGCAACAGCATTTTCTGAGGATTTAGCAACAAAAGCTAAAATTGACGAAATTTTACCTCAAATTAAGATTACAGAATATAAATAAGGAGAATTATTATGGATATTCGTAAATTATTGATGAAAGATATCATGATTATGAACCTTAAAGCTACAACCAAAGAGGGCGTAATTGATGAAATGGTTCATAATTACTATGAAAAAGGTATCATTAGTGATGAAGAATTATATAAAAAAGATATTTTAAAGCGTGAAGCAGAAGGTTCAACAGGAATGGGCGATGGAATTGCAATTCCTCATGCTCATGATGAAGCTGTAAAGAAACCAGCAGTAATGTTTGCACGAAGCATTAAGGGTGTCGATTATGACTCAATGGATGGTCAGCCAGCACACTTATTCTTTATGATTGCTGCTCCAGAAGGTGCAGATAATACTCACTTGCAAGCTTTAGCTGCTTTATCACAAGTGTTAATGAATCCAGATGTAGTGGCTGCTTTGAAGAAAGCTGAAACACCAGATCAAGTTCAAGACATCTTTGCAAAGGCTGTAGCTGAAAAAGAAGCTGAGAAAAAAGCAGCAGAAACGCCTGCGAATAGTGACAAACCATATATTGTAGCTGTTACAGCATGTCCAAATGGTATTGCTCACACATATATGGCAGAAGAAAACTTAAAGAAAACAGCTAAAAAAATGGGTGTTGATATCAAAGTTGAAACAAACGGTTCAGAAGGTATCAAACATGAATTAACAAATGACGAAATCAAACGTGCTAAAGGAGTTATTGTAGCTGCAGATAAAAAAGTTGCAATGAGTCGATTTGATGGTAAGCATTTAGTAAATAAACCTGTAACAGCAGGGATTAAGGAACCTGAAAAATTAATTCAAGATGTTTTAGATGATAAGGCACCTATTTATCATGCAAATGGTGATGATAGTTCTAACGAACAAGAAGAATCAGGTTCAGGAATTTGGGCAAATATCTACAAACAATTAATGAATGGTATTTCACACATGCTTCCATTTGTTATTGGTGGTGGGATTTTGATGGCCCTTTCATTTGTAGTTGAAAACTACATGGGTGGTTCAAAATCAGAAGCATTTGTCTTTTTGAACAATGCTGGTAATATGGCATTTGCCTTTATGGTACCTGTATTAGCTGCATATATTGCTGAATCAATTGGTGATCAACCAGCCTTAATGCCAGGTTTTGTTGGTGGATTTATGGCAATGGTTTATAAGGGATCATTTGGTGGAGCATATATCGCAAATATTCAACATGGTGCTGCTTCATCAGCAGGATTTTTAGGTGGTATCGCAGCTGGTTTTATTGCTGGATACATTGTGGTTGGCTTAAAGAAACTCTTTGCTAAATTACCTAAATCACTTGAAGGAATGAAACCAATGCTTCTATATCCAATCCTTGGATTACTCTTTATTGCATTGATTATGTACTTCATTATTAATCCAATCTTCTCTGGAATTAACCTTTGGATTACTAATTTCTTAAATAGCATGGGTACAGGTAATTTAGTCTTATTAACAACTATCCTTGCTGGAATGATGGCTATTGATATGGGTGGCCCATTTAACAAAGCTGCATATGTTTTCGCATCAGGAGCATTTGCTAATGATCCACATTCAGCAACAGCTGCAATTTTAATGGCTGCTGTAATGGTTGGTGGTATGATTCCTCCATTTGCTACAGCTATTGGTACAGTTTTATTTAAGAACAAATTTACAAAACAAGAACGTCAAGCAGGTGTTACTAACTGGGTATTAGGATTCTCATTTATTACAGAAGGAGCAATTCCATTTGCTACAGCGGATCCATTACGTGTTATTCCATCATGTGTAATTGGTTCAGCAATTGGTGGAGGAATTGTTGGTTTGATGAAAGTTGGGGTTCCTGCTCCTCATGGTGGTTTATGGGTAACACCATTAGCAACTAATTGGGTTGGTTATGTATTAGCAACAGTAATTGGCGCAATTATTGCGGGAATTATTATGGGGTTAGTGAAGAAGAAAGTTTCTGAAGATCCATATGAATAATAAATAAAAAGGTAGCAAATTGACTGCTACCTTTTTTTATTTAGTCAAGATTTTGAAATGGTTATTAGTTCAGTAAAATTTAATCGGTTAAAAAGAGGTTGTGACACATAAGCCATAACCTCTTTTATTTTAGGGCTCGAACCTATTTATTTTGTAAATTAATTAATTTACTCGTCATCAACATCAAATTTGTGTGCTTCAACTAAAATTTCTTTAGCTTTTTCAATGTAATCTTTTTCGGCTAAGAATGCTTTAACTTCATAACCTTCAGACCCCTTCAATTGGTCAAGTTTTTTGTCCAATTCTTTAAATTCTTCGCGTAAATGTTTGATTACATCTTCTTCGTCTTCTTCATATACGTAGTGATTTTGTACTGAGTCTTTGTGGCCTTCATCTTCATGCACCATGATCTTGATTTCATCTTTATCAACCTTAACAGCATGTTTCAAAATTGATTTGATGTCTTTAATAGTTTCATGTTGTGCAGTACGATGTTTCTTTTCATCGACACCGTCTTCAATTTTTGTTAAGTGGTTCTCAGCGTCCATGATTTTCTTTGAAATTCTACTCAATGCTTTTAATTGTCTCTTTGCGTAATCCATAATCTAACACTCCCAATTTTTAAAGATTTAGGTTTCACCCTTCATTCATTAAAATATATCTATTGTCATTAAAGTAAAAGAAAAAAGGCTTGGCATAACGCCAAGCTTTTTTGCATTATAATTAATTCCAACCAAAAAGATTTTTAACCCAGTTAACAAAACGTTCAAACCAGTTTTTGGCATTTTGAGTAGCGGCTTGTCCTTCTTTACTATTCATCCAATCTTTAGCCTTATTCATTAAATTACCAGTAGAATCTTTAACATTTTCAATTGTGTTATTAACGTTTTTAGTATAAGATTTATCGGCAGAAATTGGAGAATTTTGGAAATTAATCAAAGCATTTACGATGTTATTCTTTTGTTCATCACTAGTTTTATTTTCGATGCCTTGTTTAGCTAAAGCTTTATCAAGCATATCTTGAATATCTTGTTTTGTTGCTAGATTTTGTCCATTATCATTTTGTTTTTGCTTAGAAATTTCTTTAGAAGCTTCTCCAATAGCAGCCATTAGTTTTCCGGGATACTTCTTATCATCTTTATTGTCATCAATAGCATTTTGAGTAGCAGTTAACATTTCATTAGCTGTTGAAGTATTTTGAGTGTTTAGTTGAACTCCGTCTTCAGCCAAGGCTTCATATACTCCTGTAAGAGCTGATTCTCCCGATACAGGGCGGTTAGCACAAACGACAATAGTGACATCTTTAACACCAGCCATTTGGGCAACCATAGCATATTGTTGAGCTGTTACTTCAGTGATATTATTATCGCCTTCATAATTTTTAATATTAACTTTTACCCCAGAACCAGGATCACTTGGTGCAATTGCAACAGAACTAATCATAGCGGCATTAGTAGTACCAGAATTGCCATTAGCAATATACTTGTTATAATCTGCGGCAGTAGCTGTCAATTTTTTAAATGAGGAATCTACGCCAAAAATATCATCTAATTGTGAGCGTACTTCGCTTGAAGTTCCGGCACCATAAACAACATATGCAGAATTTAAAGTTTGATGACTATTTGATTCTGAACTTGATGTTTCTGATGTACTTTCATCAGCAAAGACCATTTGATTAGTTGATGGTAGCATGCTAATAGTTGTGATTAACATGCAAGTACTTATTAAAAGTAATAATAGTTTGTTTTTTTTCATAACAAACTTCCTTTCTATTTTCTTATATACGAATTTTATCATTTTTTAAATATAATGATTCAAATTATTTATGAACTTTATTCGAAAAAAAACAAAAAAAGACAGAAAAATACAATATATTGTAATTTGTTATTGATATACATACTATATGTATGTATAATGAAAAATGTTGTTTTTAATAACAAAAAAATTTAGAAGGAAGTTTTAGTATATGTTTGACCGTTATCGGGATGTATTGACCCATTTACCACAATATTCAAAAAATGTATTTCGTAAAGGATACTTTAATTGGTTAATTGATCAATGCAAAGGCTGGGGTAAATTCAGTTATGGATTATTAGCATTTAACTTTATTTTACAAATTATTTCATTAGTGCAATCATTCGCTAGTCATCCATTCACATCAATTATTGCATTTATTGGTGGAAATTTATCAGTAGCATGTGTAATTGGTATCTCTAACCGTTCTGGAATTCAAGGATGGGCTGGATTAATTAGTGCTTTATGTATTGCTACTACAGCATTTATTGCACATAACTATGCAAATGTATGGGAACAAATTGGCTATATTTTATTCTTAGATATTTTTTGTATTTTGGATCCAAAATGGAATGATGATATTAAGGCTGAAAAATTTGAAAGCTGGCTTGAATGGATTAAGTATGGAATCTTTTTCTTACTTTCATGGGCAGTATTACATTACATTTTCAGTTTAACAAACGACCCACGCGTCTTTTTAGACAGTATGAGTTTAGCAATGTCTGTTACAGGATCACTTTTAGAATTAAATCGTAAACGTGAACAATATTTTGTATGGACATTGGCTTCAGTTTTGACCATTGCATTATGGGTACAAACAATGTTAGAAGGAGCCGGAAACTTTGCTTTGATCTTTAGTTATTCAATCTTCTTCTTAAATGATATGTATGCATTCTTTAGTAGAAAAGGTTGGTTCCGTTCAGAAACAGGAAAATAAAAACAAAAAATTTATTAAATCCAATGACAAATGCTGACAAGAATTGTATACTAAGTACAATCAAACTCATAACCAAGAAAAAAGCTTCGGTTTTCCGGGGCTTTTTCTTGTATTATCTGAGTTAAATTATCGAATTGAATTATGTGGTAAAATATATAAGGATATATTTAATAAAATGAGGGAAACTATGGAAAAAAGAACATCAAAAAAATTCTGGCGTCTTCCTGAGTTTATGAAAGATAATCGAATGCGTATAATTGCGCTTTTTATGCTAGGATTAGCAATCATAAGCGATGGCCTTGCATTTTTTGTGAGTCCATTGACAGGTGTTTTTGTTTTAATTTTAGTGATTATAATCACCGTTGTTGGTTATACTATGCTAAAACACTTAAAAGAAGAAACCAGTGAATATATTTCTGATTTATCGTATCGGTTAAAACGAGGCAGACAAGACAGTTTGATTAGAATGCCGATTGGGACAATCTTTTTTAATGATGATTATGAAGTTGAATGGATCAATCCTTATATGCAAAGATATTTTGGAAAAGAAGATATTTTAGGGAAAAAAATAAATGATATTGATCCTACATTAATGGAAATTTTTAAAAATCATCAAAGTGATAAAAAAAGTCAACAAGTAAAATGGAACAATCATGTATTTGATTTAATGATTCAAGATGATATTGGAGTGGCATATATGATGGATGTTACTCATTATGCTGAAATCCAAGAAAAATATGATAATTCACACGTTATGATTGGGCAAATCTTTTTAGATAACTATGATGAAGTTTCAAAAGCAATGAATGATAAAGATATTTCAAACTTAAGTAATTTTGTGACAAGTGCTTTATCAGACTGGGCTAAAGAATTTGGAATGTTTTTAAAACGTGTTGATGAAGATCATTATATTATGATTGGCTATACAGGAACATTAGCTAAGCTTGAACAACATAAGTTTGAAATTTTAGATCGTATTCGTGAACGCACAGTTAAAAGCAATTCGCCAATTACTTTAAGTATTGGGATTGCATACGGTGAAGATGATTTAAATGAATTAACAGAACTATCACAATCTAACCTTGATTTAGCACTAGGACGTGGTGGTGATCAAGTTGTTGTACGTGAAGTAAAGGGACAAGCACGTTTTTACGGTGGTAATACTAATCCGATGGCTAAGCGTACTCGTGTACGTGCTCGAGTAATTTCTCAAGCTTTAAGTGAATTGTTAAAGCAATCAGATCAAGTTTTTGTTATGGGACATAAGCGTCCAGATATGGATGCAATTGGAGCCTGTTTAGGAATTCGCCGAATTGCATCAATGAATGGCAAAAGATGTTGGATTGTTTTGAATAAAGAACATATTCATTCTGATGTTAAACGACTCTTAGATGAATTAGATAAATATCCTGAAATTAAGGATAGTATCATTTCTCCAACTGAGGCATTAGAAAAAATAACAGCTAATAGTTTATTAGTATTAGCAGATCATTCTAAGCCATCAATTTCAATTAGCCATGATCTTTATGAAAAATTGGCTAATCGATGTGTTATTATTGATCACCACCGGCGTGGAGAAGAATTTCCAGAAAATCCAATTTTGGTTTATATTGAACCATATGCAAGTTCAACATGTGAATTGATTTCAGAAATGTTTGAATATCAATCACGTGATAGTGAACCAATTAATTCGTTGGAAGCAACAGCAATGTTAACAGGGATCATTGTTGATACTCAGTCATTCTCTCAAGGAACAGGGACAAGAACATTTGATGCTGCTAGTTATTTACGATCAATGGGAGCTGATCTAAAGATGGCTCGTCATTTAATGAAAGAAAGTGAAAGTAGCTATATGCAACGTAATCACTTAATTGATCGGACAGAGTTTATTGGCAACATTGCCTTGTGTACCGGTGAGGATAAAAAAATCTATGATTCAGTGATTGCAGCTCAGGCAGCTGATTCATTATTACAAGTTAGCGGAATACAAGCTACATTTGCAATTACGCGCCGTGATGATGAAACCGTTGGAATTTCTGCACGGAGTGATAATTCAATTAATGTTCAAATTATAATGGAAAAAATGGGTGGTGGCGGACATTTAGCTAATGCTGCTACTCAGATTAAAGATATAACGGTTGCCGAAGCTAGAGAACGTTTATTAGCAATATTAAAAGCTGATGATGAACCTCAAGATGCAACAGAAGATTAGGAGGATTAAAATGAAGGTTATTTTTACACAAGATGTAAGAGGAAAAGGTAAACGTGGCGAAGTTAAAGAAATGGCTGCAGGATATGCTAATTTTTTAATTAAAAGTGGTAAAGCAAAGCAAGCAGACGCAACAGCAATGAGTCAATTAAGAGCTCAACAAAAAGCTGAAGCTAAAAAGGAAGCTGAAATTCTAGCAGAAGCAAAGGAATTAAAGCAAAAATTAGAATCTGGAAAATATGTTGTTGAATTAAAAGCTAAAGCAGGCGAAGATGGTCGCTTATTTGGTTCAGTAACTTCAAAACAAATTTCACAAGGATTACAAAAACAATATGATATTAAAATCGATAAGCGTAAAATGGATTTACCTCAACCAATTCGTTCAATGGGATATGTAAATGTTCCAGTGAAACTCCACAATGAGGTAACTGCGACAATCAGAGTACATATTTCAGAAAAATAATTATTAAATTAGTCAGGGTGGCAATTCAAGAATATGACGATTTAAATCAGAATTAATGAATATAAATGATGGACTTTATGGTGTAACATGTTTCATACTGATTTAATTTGTCATATTTTTTCTATGATATGAAAGGATAAGCTTGTGGATAATAATGGAATAGAAAATGTTATGCCGCATGATGCGCGTGCCGAACAAACAGTTTTAGGATCGATTTTTTTAGATGGTAATACCCTTGCAGATGCAGTTGAATTTTTAATGCCAGAAGATTTTTATAATCGTGCAAATCAAGTAATCTTTAAAGCGATGATGGCGGTTGATGATCGTGGAGATAAAATTGATCCAGTAACAGTTGCAGATGAATTACAACGTTCTAATCAATTAGAAGATGCTGGGGGACCAGTATATTTAAGTGAATTGATGAATAATATTCCATCAAGTAGTCATATTCGTGAATATGCAAAAATTGTTCAAAGCAAGGCACTTTTAAGACGATTGATTAGTGCATCACAAAATATTATCAATTTAGCACAAAATGAAGATGATGATGTTACAGAAATTCTAGATAGTGCTGAACGTCAAATCATGGATGTGGCAGAAAATAAAAATAGTGCAGGCTTTAAGTCAATTAGTCAGGTTCTAGACCAAACGATGATAGATGTTCAAGAACTATCACAACAAAAAGAAGAAATCACGGGATTACCAACAGGGTATCATGATTTTGATGAAATGACATCAGGCTTACAGCCAGATAATTTAATTATTTTAGCTGCTCGTCCGGCTGTTGGTAAAACTGCTTTTGCATTGAATATTGCACAAAATGTAGGGAAAGCTACAGACGCAAATATTGCGATTTTCTCTTTAGAAATGAGTGCAGAATCACTTGTTAATCGAATGATTTGTGCTGAGGGTGGTATTAATGCAAACCACTTGCGAAATGGTCAACTAGATGATCAAGAATGGAATGCATTAACGGTTGCGATGGGGACATTATCAGGAACTAATATTTTTATTGATGATACCCCAGGAATTAAAATGTCAGAAATTAGAGCTAAGTGTCGTCGATTAGCAAAAGAACAAGGTGGTTTAGGACTAATCGTTGTCGATTATTTGCAATTGATTGAGGGTTCAAATAAGGAAAGTCGACAACAAGAAGTGTCAGAAATTTCACGGCAATTAAAAAAATTAGCAAAAGAACTAAAAGTGCCAATTATTGCTTTATCTCAATTATCTCGTGGAGTAGAACAGCGTCAAGATAAGCGACCAGTGTTGTCTGATATTCGTGAATCTGGATCAATTGAACAGGATGCCGATATTGTTGCATTCTTATATCGTGATGACTATTACGAACGTGATTCAGGCGATGATGATGAAAATAGTCAAGAAGAACCAAATGACACTGATGCTGGGGAAGTTGAATTAATTATTGAAAAGAACCGGGCAGGTTCTCGTGGAACGGTTAAATTATTATTTATCAAATCATATAATAAATTTGCTAACTTGTCACCAATGTCCGAAAATAATTAATTTTAAAATTATCATAATAATAATATTTTTATTATGATAAAAAATAGATTTTAGCGAAAATGTACGTAATTTCTAGATATTATTGTCTTTTATTATATAATTTTATTTATCTTTTTTTGCCTACAATATGCATATTGTAGGCATTTAATATTAATTTATGTTGGTATAATTAAAAAAATTAGAAAAAATCTTAGAAAAAAATTTTTTGAGTAGGAAAAACCCGGAAATATAAAGTTTGTTATGTCAAGTAAAATTTTTTAAATAATTTTGCACTTTTTTTTTATAAAATTCAGCGCTAAAATATATCAAGTAAATAATAAATGTGAACGGCTGTTCGATAGTTGGGGGTTTTGTTTGTGACGATTTCATCAAAGATGTCAACGGAAGATTTGATTAAAGAAGTTATGCACGAAACACAATCAAGTTATCAAGAAGCAATTGATATGCTTTTGGAACTGACTGAAAAATAGCATAAGTAATGGAGGTCATGATTAAATTCATGCCTTTTTTATTTGCATTTAATTGTATTATGTATAGTTTTATATTTCGCACTTTATTTTTCAGGACTTAATGAGTTATAATTGCTAGAGTTACAAAAAGATAACCATGGAGGGAATAACCATGAAATATAGTGCCGATACTGTAAACTTAGCAATCAGTAAAGGATTAGCTGATTTAAAAGTGGGCAGAGATCAAGCTGAAGTAAAAATAATTAGTCAAGGAAGAAAAGGATTTTTGGGTATTGGCAAAAAACCAGCAGTGGTTGAGATTAATGCATTAGCCTCAAAAGAAATTGATGATAAATATTCTAATAAAATTGAAACAGAGATTACAGATGATTTAAAAGCGGCTGAACAAACAACTACTGAGACAAAAAGTGAAGTAGTTGCAGTGCAAAATGATGATGAAGATTTAGAAGATGCTTTTCATGCAGCGGGTAATTATTTAAGTGATATTATCGATCAATTGGGAATTGATGCAGAAATTTCAGTGACAATTAGTCGTAAATGTGTCTATTTTGATTTTGAAACTGATCAACAAGGCTTATTAATTGGAAAACATGGAAAAACAATTAATGCATTACAAATTCTTGCACAAGCATATCTCGATAAGTTAATCAAACAACATTATCGTGTAATTTTAGATGTAGACGATTATCGTGAAAAACGACGTGAAGAATTACAAAAAATTTCAAAAGAATTGGCACAACGAGCAGTAGCTGAGAAACGAGCATTTAAATTAGGCCCAATGCCTGCTCTAGAGCGCAAAGTGGTGCATAAGACTTTAGCTAATAATCACCAAATTAAGGCTAAGTCACATGGAAATGATCCATACCGTTATGTAATAATCGCTCCCAAATTTCATTAAATTTATGTTAAAATAATTTTAAGAAAATATTGGTTTGGAGAAATCCAAATCGGGAGGATTAGACATGCTTGAACATAGACCATATCATCTTGAAGATGAATTGTGCTTTGCAATTTACTCTGCACAAAAGAGTTATCACCATTTTTACAGTGAGGCTTTGAAAAAATTTGATTTAACATATTCGCAGTACATTACGTTACTTGTGTTATGGGAAGAACGTAAACCAATGATGATAAAAGAAATTGGTGACCGTTTGAATTTAGATACAGGAACATTGACCCCATTGCTAAAACGATTAGAAAAAAATGGTTGGATAACACGGACGCGTTCAGGAATAGATGGCAGACGTGTATACTTGGAATTGACTGATAAGGCTGAAGAAAAGGAAAAAGACGTTAAGTTTGCTGTTTCGTATACATTTCGTTTAATTGATATGGATTCAGAAGAATACCAAACTAGTGTTAAATTATTAAAAAATATTACTCAAAAATTAAATGAATTAAATGCAGAAGTTGACGAAATGAATGAAAGAAACAAATTAATCTAATTGGGTAAATAAAAAAGACTATGATGATAAATTATCATAGTCTTTTTTATTTAACTTAGCCAATCATATCTGAGCAATTGATTGGTGTTTTGGTTAACAGGGATCCATAGATGGTGTTTCCAAATGTCTTTTAAGATTTCAGTGAAAATTTTAAAAGTATGCTCTTTTTGTTGGCTTTTAGGATATTCAACCTTTATATATTTGCCTTGTTCTGTTTTTAAATAAATCTGTTTATTTTTAATTTTTATAATTTGTGCTGAAACAATTTCAGCCGAATTTTTGTTATTTGTTTGCATAAAATGCATCTCAATTCTAATAATTATTACTTACTCCCTATAGTTATTAGGTTATTAGATACTTGTGAAGATTATGTGTAATTGCTGTTAAAAGTTACAGAAATAACTGGTTCCAAGTAACGAATAAATTCTTAAATTTATTTAACATTTTTAATTTACATTAAGTTTTATCAAGAATATAATGAAACCAGGGAAAATTAAGGGGTAACTTTATGGACAAGGAAAAATATTTAGTAGATTTAGAGAATGTTATTAAACAAATTCCAGAAAAAAAGCGTAAAGTAATTATTGCAAAATATAATCGCTTAATAACTCGGTCGGGTTTATCCACAGAAGCAGAAATAGAACATTTTTTAGGAACTGCTCAGCAAGTTGGATATCAAATTTTAGCAGATGCAGCTTTGAGAGAAAGGAAACGTCAAAAGCGAAACGGAATTGAGATGCATGAAATTGCTACTAATTGGCATGTTTTTATGATGATGTTAATGGCAATTAGTAGTTCACCAATGACATACTTGTTAGGAACTTTCGCGATATGGGGCTATTTATTAATTGGTATATTAGCATTTTTAGTTGGCTTTATTATTGTTATTGGAATGTCAGCTACAATTGCTTTAGGCGGAATATTAGTATATGCCGGAATCGGTACACTATTAAGTGCATTTGCAGTTGGTGTTTTTCATTTAGGTATTGGCTTGATATTTATTAGCATAGTTTTACTTTTAGTTCCATTAATTCATAAAACTTATATATTGATTTTTGCATTATTAAATAATTTAGGAAGTTGTTTATATTTAAAATTTAAACAATGTTGGCATAATCATTTAAGTGAAAATGGAGAAAATGGATAATGGAAAATAAACAAAATTTAGGATGTGTTTTCTTAATTTTATTATTTGGCATTTTTTGTACATTCTTTGGTGCATTGAATAATGGAGTAAAAAATATTGCTTTTAATGGAATTAAACCAGTAGTTCCTGAAAAAGAACGACAATATCATAAAGTAATAAATAAAAAGAAATTTGTTTCTATTGAAGTTGATGTTAAACGTGCAAGAATTAAAATATTACCTGGAAATGAATATTCAATTAGATATCAAGGAAAACGAGCTAATTTACCTAGAATGTCAATTGATGATAATCATTTAATGATTAGTCAGACTAATAATATTTTATCTGAAACAACTCATTCAATTCATTGGAAAGAGTCATCAAATGTTGATCGTGATAATAGCATTATTACAATTACAGTTCCGGCTAAAACTAAATTACATAAGATTCGCATATTTAATAATTATGGTACAACAAGTGTATTAAATATTGATACATCAGTACTTGAAATTACTGAAATGGAAGGCGGTGTTGTATTAAAAAAAGTAGCCGCTGATGCAGTAGATTTAGAAGCCCATGCAGGAAGGGATATGTATTTAGAAAATGTTAATCTTGCCAATGGCCAAATTCAAAATACACAGACAAATTTGAATTTTAACAATGGACTATTAAAAGATGTAATTTTTGACATTGATCAAGGTTCAATTGATGCTGATAGTTTAATTGCAGACAACACTATGATAAATAGTAATCATGGAAATGTAACTTTGAATAAATTGAAGATTAGGAATAAGTTGACAATTAATACCCAAAACGGTAATAATACCATTAATAATAGTAATATAGATAATTACAAATTAAATGTACAAAATGGTAAAAACCAATTGTTCAATAATACACAAGTTGCCAATAATCAAATGCAAACCCTTAATCAAATAAAAAATAATAAGGGAAGTTTGAAAATAACAACAATAAATGGCAATAATGTAGTTAAGTAGAGAGGAGTTACTTTACTATGAGTAAAAAGAAGCGATTAACAAAATCAGCAGATAAAGTAGTATGTGGTGTATTTGGCGGAATTGCTGAATACTTTGGTTGGGATAAAGCAATTACTAGAATTGTTGGTGCATTTTTAATTATTTTTCCAGGTACAATTTTTGCGGGAACATTATTATATTTTATTGCTGCAATGGTAATGCCAAGTCCTGATAAACCAGATATTATTGAGGGCGACTTTAAAGAAAAGTAAATTTATTGTAGACCTCATGTATTGATGTTAAGTGCTATAATAAAGTTATGATCTGAAGGGAGCTCGGAAACTTATGATTTCAGAAAAATTAAGTCTAACATTTGGCCCAATGAAAGAATTAAAAATGATTATTGCTGATAATCCAGAACGAAAGTTTAAGTTATTTCATTCAACAAGCGATAATTCAGAATATATGTTAATGGATTGTTCAGGTGAAAAGTCAATTTTTCATTCAGGCCTAGACTATTATCTTTGTGGAACAGTTAATCCTGAAAATGAGACAGGATACTTAGAATGTCGATATGTAACTTTAAATGAAGATGAACAAAAGGTGTTCAAGTCAGTCTTTAATTCATGGAATACAGAAGCAAAACGACCTGTTGGCTTAACATCAAGTGCATTGGTTCATTCTTTAAAAGATGATTTTGAATTTTTATTAATTAATCTTTGGGAAGATGAAAATGCATTTATGGTATGGGATAACGAAAATGGAAATATTATGAACCAATTTGGCCATGATGGAAATGCAACTCCTGTAATCAAGACATATCGTGAAGTTGATTAATTAGGTAAGTGGAGATCGAGTATTAGTTTTAAAATTAATACTCGATTTTTTATTGTTTAAATTTAAACCGAATATTAGAAAAAGAAACTAATTTTATAGCATTAAATTGGTTTAGGCTTATATTATAAAAAATTATATTATTTTATTTTTCTAATTTAACAATATTGCTGTTATAACAATATAATGTTAGTGATTTTTTGATATAACAAAACTAAAATAGATGTTTGTTTATCTAATATATATAAATTTAAATATAATTAATTAGAATTATATTGCGAACATTATATTCTAATTGGAAGGTAATGTCTTGACTTTAAAATAATAGTAGCAGTAAAGTAATATCGTAGATTGTGTTAGGTTAGTAATATAAAAAGGATTCTTTAAAAACTTGCAAGTTGATATCAATTTATGGCAAATCTAGCATATTCATATCATTTAGACTAATTATCATTTCTTTAGTCAAAATATTATAAGGAGTTTATAGGAGGCAATCATGGCTAAAAAATTCTGTCCACAATGTGGAACTGAACGACAATCTAATGAAAAGTTTTGTCGGAAATGTGGCTATAATTTTAATTCTAGTAAACCAAACAATCATCAACGAACAGAGGCACAAACAACTAGAAATGCGCAAAAATCTTCTCCACGGCAATGGTCGAAAGGAAAGAAAATTGGCGTAATAAGTGGGATTGTTTTGGCAGTGGCATTAATTATTTTCTATATTTGGGGAAATGATTATTATTCACAAACAAAGCAACTAACTAGAATTTCTGAAGTTATGAGTAGTACAAAAGAAGATGCTTCAAAAATTATAACAAGTTCAGATTCTAATTTGAAAGTTACGAAAGCATCTGTAGAACCAACTCAAAAATATTTCTCAGAAAATAAAAGTGAACTTAATACAATGATTACTACTGTAAGTACAGGTGCAAGTTACCATGGGATTAATCTTGTCCAAGATGGACATTACTGGTTGATTTTTCCAAAATATAAATTAAATGTTGAACCTGCATACGGTACAGTTGAAACTAATCATAAAAATTCAAAAGTTTATATTGATGGTAAAAATGTTGGAACGGCTAAGGGAAGTGATGGTGAATACACACTTAATTTTGGCCCATATTTCCCAGGAACACATACTTTCCAAGTGAAAACTACTGTTAATGGACGTAAATTAGCAACTAATAAAGATACTGATAATATTTGGAGTAAGGGAAATAATGAGGAAATGACAATTACTACTGCTTCTTTTAAAGTTCAAACAATTCCTGGCGCAACTGTTTATCTTGATGGTGAAAATCAAGGAAAAACAAATGGCGATGGAGAAATGGACTTTAAACAATATCCAATAACTGAAGGATTGAAGTTACAAGTTGAAGCTAATGTAAATGGTAAAAAGATTAGATCGAAGAATTTAAATGTATACGACTATGTAGAAAATGAAGGCGAAAAAACATTAAGTCCAAAATTTGCAGGAACAGCTTCAGAAGAAACTGTCCAAGAATTACTTTCCGATGCATTCCAACCATATCAAGCAGCATCTGACGATAATGCAAATATATTCCAAAATCAGGAAAGTAATGGCGACTTCAAAGATATCAAAAAGATGTTTGATGGATTTAATAAGGATGATAATAATTTATCAATTTCAACAGATGTCACAGTCAAAAGTGTATTGCCAGCTGGAGATAATAAAACGGATGTTGTATTCGATGTTAAATATGCTTTTGACCGTATTGATGATAAAAAGATTGTGCAAGTTATGGAATACACTGGTGCAGTTATTGAAAAGAATCCAGATTATGAAAAGAATAATTCTGCAAGAGAGTATATGATAGATACAATTGGTAAAGGTAAGTTAATTAAAAACGATACTTTATCAAGTGATGATTAGTTAAGAGAAAGGGATTGTAATTATGAAAAAATGTCCAATTTGTGGAGCGGAAGTTAGTGAAGATGCTAGATTTTGCACAGAGTGTGGCGCTGATTTAACTAAAACAAGTAACGAATCAGAATCAAAGCCAACAGCCACAGTTAATAAAGAAAAAATTAATGATAACAAAAGTACAGTACAACCGACTGTAAATACAGAACAAGTAAAACAACATGCGCAAAATTATTGGAAATGGCTATTAGAAACTTGGAAAAGACCAAGTAATAATGAACAACCACTAGTGAAATGGTTTGGGATTGTTTCACTTGCGTTGGAGACATTTATATTTTCAGCTTCATTTTTCGCATTAAGTAATCGACTTGTTTCACAGGCGAATGATTCTATTAATGGCATTATGAGAAACTTTGGAGTAAATAATAGTAGTAATGTCATCGGATATGATGCATTTGGCACATCATTTGAATTATTTATTACTTTAATTTTTGTAAATGCATTAATTCTTGCAGGAACATACGGAATTAATCGTTGGGTATTTAAGCCTGCAGAATCATTTTTTGATTTTATTAATCGATTTGCAGGATATACAAATATTCTATTAATAGTAAATACATTGTTGTTCATTATGGCAGCAATAACAAATAGTTATAATTTTATTACAATGCTAGTTATCATTAGTATTGTGATGTATGTTTTGGCAATTGAAGCGACAATTCTTGCACGACAAGATGTTGAACGTTTTGATAAAATTTATGGTTCCATACTTGTGTTTATTGTTTTCTTAATTGGCATATTTATTCTTACTTTAATTTGTGGATCGGCAATTGAAAGTATCGGTAATTCGTTATTTAGTTAATAGATACATTAATAAATCTCGTATTTAAGTATTTATACTTAAATACGAGATTTTTTTATGATTAGATATATAAAAATTGTATATCACTCTTGACTTATATAACAAAAAGTATATTATTGCTTAATAGATAAAAAAGTTAATAAAAAATAAAAATTATTAATTTTATTTAAAGAAAAACTTGGAAGGAGGAGCCGAAAGTGTCTTGTAGTGATTAATTTACGCTATAAGATACTCGCTTTTATATTAAATAAATTATGAAAAATAAATTTCTTACGATAATAAAGAAATTAGCAATATATACAATTTTCATAATTGGGTTTGCTTTAACATTTAATAGACCGATTATGAATTATTTAATTAATAGTTATCATCCGATTATTGAGAATTTTACCGTATTAAAAACTAAACCAAATATACATTGGAATGATGTTAGAACGCTTAATTTATTTAGTGTAATAGGAGCAAGATTGGCAAAGCAAGATATTCCAGTGATTGGTGGAGTCTTTAATGAGAAGATTGGTTTGAATACACCAATTTATAATGGTGCAAATAATGATTGCTTAGCACTTGGCGCAGGTGTACTTTTAGATCATGAACATATGGGAATTGGAAATTATGTTTTAGCAGGGCATAATTTACATGGAAAGTCAGATGCACTTTTTTCACCTTTATATTATAAAGCTTCCCCAAATACGATTATAAATATTACTGATTTTAAAAAAGTTTATCAGTATCAAATATATAAAAAACAAGTTATAAAGCCTGATAATCTTTCAATTTTGCAACAAACAGCAACACCAAAATTGACATTAATTACATGTAATAATGATGATTCAAAAAGATTAGTTTTAACTGCAAAATTAGTGAAAATAATACCATATGAAAAATTATCTGCACACACAAAAAAATTTCTTGCACAAAAGTATGTTTTTAAATGAAATTATTAAATTGATAATAAGTTTATTTTTATTAAGATGAAAATCTTTATAATATAGCATTTTAAATTATAGAAAGAAATAATTGTTAAGTAATTAATATATTTGCAATTTTTATTAAGAATATCTTTGTATCATTATGAACATATTAATTTTTTAACTATTTAGTTAATGTACTTAAAAAAAGTCAATTATTTGAGATTAATTATCGTTATAAGGGTTTTTTTTAGTATAATCAAAAAGCTGAAAAAATTCGTATTAAATGTAATTTAATAGTAAAGGAGTTCGAAATGTACGTTTTACTTGATGATGAAGGGAACGTTCTAATTGAAGAAATGGATCTTGTTTCAGGGGGAAGCATAGATCGTTTCGTTAAACCAGAAAAAATTCGTGTAATCAATTCATATCGAAACAAAGATGCACGTGTAAAAACATTTTTTCCTTGGTATTCATTTAAGAACAAATATCATTTAGTAAAAAAGAGTAAGTGGCTTCGTAGTATTAAAGGAAATATCGCTCTATCTTAAATTTATAGAGAAAAAAGATGCTATCCAATTAAATGGATAGCATCTTTTTTTACAATGATTCTTTTTCTAATTGTGGTAATAGTTTAGAAAAAGTATTTTTAGTTAATTCAGCAATTAACTTTTTCTTT
The DNA here is from genome assembly GCF_030389495.1 of Ligilactobacillus cholophilus. Lineage (NCBI taxonomy): Bacteria > Bacillati > Bacillota > Bacilli > Lactobacillales > Lactobacillaceae > Ligilactobacillus > Ligilactobacillus cholophilus. The sequence goes on along the minus strand of NZ_CP127832.1, from coordinate 1,271,241 downwards.
TGTTCGGCAGTAATTTTTTGCTCAAGTTTCTTTTTTTGATTGTCAGACATTGTTGGATCTTTTTGCAATTCTTTTTCCATTTCAGTTTTAATTGCATTTGGAAGTTGTTGCTGCAATTGTTGTTTGATATCATTTTGAGCTTGTTGTTTTACAGCTTGTAGTTGTTTCATATCTAAAACTAACCAATTCTTAGGAAGTTTAAAAATATAAGTATATTGATATGTTTCTTTATTTAAACCTAAACCACCAAACATTAATCGCCAAAATTCGTTTTTATATACGTAATGTTTTTTCTTAATTTCAACTTGAGGAGTTTCAGAAGATCCTCGTTGTACTTTTATGGTTACATTATATTCGATTTTAGTTTTGCAATTTTTATTAGGATGATCAGCAGTTCGGTAAATAAATATCTTTTCATCCCCATTACCTAAAGATTTATAAGTAATTAAATTTAGTGGTGAATCTTTTCCTGTGATTGAAACTAAATCTTTTGTCTCGGTATAAACCTGAGTCTTCATTCCTAAGTGATTTGAGTCATTTAACATTAAAGATATAGAACAAATGATTGCCAAAACTAAGAAAGAAATTGAAGTTGCATAGCGTAAAACAGGTTTGTTTACAAGAGCAATAAAAGTAACCGCAAATAGTGCCATACTAATTAATAAAATCCATAAAACCATTATTTACGCCTCCTTCATATTTTTAGAATTTACATCTTTTTTGACTAAACCTGCATTCTTCTTTAAACTAAATGCCAAAATTAATCCGATAACACCAAAGATAACAGCAGTAAAGAAAGCAGCATGATAACCATTTAAAGCAGCAATAATTGCTTCGTGTTTATATTGTAATGGAGCGACATGCAATAAATGTTTACTTGGCATTTGAGCATTTTGAATATTAGAGTAAACCGTTGTGAAGATAGCAGTACCAATAGCTCCAAGAGTTTGACGTAAAGTGTTATTAATAGCTGTTCCATCATTCATTTTATTTAATGGTAAAGCATTGAGTCCTGCGGTAGTAGATGGCATTAATACTAATGTAATTCCCATTACACGAACAGCATATAAGACGATAATCTCAATAATAGGCGTACTTGTAGTTAAGGTTGTAAAATTGAGAGTTCCTAATGTTAATAATGTTAAACCGGCAATTGATAATGTTCGCGCTCCTAAACGGTCGAAAAGCATCCCTGCAATTGGACTCATTAATCCCATTAATAAAGCACCTGGCAAAAGCATTAATCCAGAATGAAATGCACTTTCACCACGTACAATTTGAATATATAAAGGTAATACTAACTCAACTCCAACCAAGGCAATTCGAGCAATTGAACCTAAAAGGGATGCAAGTGAAAAGTGCCAATTTTTTAATAAACGGATATCTAAAAATGGTGTTTCTAACTTAATTTGACGCCAACCAAATAGGAAGATAAAAATAAGACCAATAATAATTGACCAGATAACGAGTGGTGATGTCCAGCCGTAGTTACCTGCTTCAGATGTTCCATATAATAAAGAACCAAAGCCGATAATAGAAAGAATGGCAGATAGGACATCTAGTTTTAATTTTTTAGTTGGCAAAACTTTTTTCATATAAAAGAAACTTAGTAATAAGTCTAAACCAATAAATGGTAAAGTTATACCGAAAATCATTCTCCAATTTAGGCTATCGATAATCCATCCAGATAATGTTGGTCCAACAGCAGGTGCAACACCAATAGCTAAACCAACCATACCCATTATTGTTCCACGTTTTTCTGGAGGATAAATTGACATAGCAATTGATTGACCTAAAGGGGTCAAAATTCCACCACCTAATGCGGAAACAATTCGACCAATCAATAGCATTGCAAAATCAGATGCTAAAAAACAAATTGCATTACCAATGAAAAATAATCCCATACCAATAATATAAAGTAGTTTTGAACTAAAACGATTCATCATCCAAGCAGTAATAGGAATCATGATACCTGTTACTAACATGAAACCAGTTGATAGCCATTGAACAGTACTAGCTTTAATATTAAATTCATTCATTAATGTTGGATATGCAGTTGCAAGCATTGTTCCTGCTAAAAATGTACCAAATAAACCGATGATGATAGTAACCATTAATAATCCACGGTTATATGGTTTACCATTCATATCAAGTACAGGCTTTTTTGAAGTGCTTGTATTCATGAATAGTCCTCCTTTAAATTTTTAATTTTAAATAACGAATAGTGCATAGATAATTATTACACTTGTGTTTATTTTTACGTTTAAATATAATAAACCGTGTTATAATTAAATGCAAGAAGTTTATTCACGTGTGAGTATTAATTTACGAGGGAAGATTATGGATAAAAGAATAATTAGGACTGTAAGTAAAATAAAACAAAATTTTATTGCATTGTTACATGAAGAGGATTTCAGTAAAATTACAGTTAAAATGATTTGTGAAAAGTCAAAAATAGAACGAAAAACATTTTATCTTCACTTTAAAGATAAATATCAATTATTAGATGTAGTAATTGAAGATCGGATTGATGCATTTCGAAATCAAATTCGACTAATGCCAAATGCAACACCAGCTGACTTCTATAAAGAAGCATTAGATTTCTATGACAGACATAATGATATTTTCAAAAAAATTTATAACGATCGTGGTTCAGTACAAGTACGTAAAAAAATTCAACTATATATGTTGCATCGTTTTGAAGAACGTTATGGTAAAGATAATGATCCAACATTTATGAATTTTGCAGCAGCTGGAATCAGTGGGGTTTTTGAAGCATATGTAAATGGAGAGTTAAAAGAAGATAAACAGAAAATTGCTCAAGACATTGCAGAATTAATTAGCATAGTTAAAGAACATTTAGATAGAAATAATAAAAAGAATGATTAATAAAAAGGCCATAGTTTTAGACTATGGCTCTTTTTATGAAATTAATCTTCAGCAATATGTTCTTTTACTTGTTTAAAAATATTAATGATATGTCGGTCAGCTAATTCATAAATGATACTTTGTCCTTCACGCTTACCAATTACTAAGTTAGTTTGGCGTAAAATTTTTAATTGATGTGAGACAGCTGATTGTGAAATTCCAATTAAATTAGCAATTTCATTAACCGATAGTTTATGTTCAAATAATAAAAATAAAATACGATAGCGTGTCTGGTCACCAAATGCCTTAAAAATTTGGACGCTTTGGTCAGTTTCACTAGGTGTAGGGAGAATTAATTTTGATCTTTCCGCCATTTTTGTCGTCCACTTTCTTAGAAATAGTTCGTGAATATTTTACGACACTCAAAATGTTTTCGCAAATAAAAACTAGCTTGCTTTTTTAGGTCAGTTAAACTAAAATATAGGTAAATAAATATATGAGCATATATTCATATATCGTTGAGGAGGGCAATTTATGAAATTGAAAAAATTAACTAGGGATGAGTATCTAGCGATTATTCAAATCATTGCAAGTGCAGTATTGACAGTAATTGCTAGTCTAACGCCTTACTCTCTTATTCAAATTGGAATTTATATTATTGCATATTTAATTGTTGGATTTCCAGTATTGAAGGAAGCGATTAGTAACTTATTTCATGGGGATTTATTTGATGAGAATTTTTTGATGATGATAGCTACTTTAGGAGCAATGTTAATGAAACAGTTTCCCGAAGCGGTTATGGTAATTTTACTTTATGAAATCGGAGAATTCTTTCAGGATCAGGCAATTAAGTCATCTCAGAGTTCAGTGACTGACTTACTAGACAATCGTCCTGAAAAAACAATTCGGTTAAAAGATGGCCATGAAGAAGAAATTTTATCTGAAGATGTTAAGTTAAATGATATTTTGATAATTAAACCGGGTGATAAGGTTCCGGTTGATGGGACAATTGTTTCTGGTGAAGCTGATGTTGATACGGCAGCATTGACTGGTGAATCTGTTCCGCGTCATTTAGTTAAAGGTGATCAATTATTAAGTGGAATGATTGTTGAAGATAGTGTACTAAAAATTATAGTAACACATACTTATGGTGATTCTACTGTAGCTAAAATTTTAAATTTAGTCGAAAACGCAGCTAGTCGTAAAGCCAAAACTGAAAATTTTATTACTAAATTCAGTCGTATTTATACACCAATAGTAGTTTTAGCAGCATTACTTTTAGCAGTTATTCCGCCAATAGTATTACATCAAGGATTTCATCAATGGATTTCCCGAGCATTGATTTTCTTAGTGATTTCATGTCCGTGTGCTCTAGTGATTTCAGTTCCGTTAAGTTATTTTAGTGGGATTGGTGCAGCATCCAGAATTGGTGCTTTAGTAAAAGGAAGCAATTATTTAGAAGCACTTACACAAATAAAGGGAGCAATGTTTGATAAAACTGGAACTTTAACACGTGGTAAATTTTCAGTAGTACAAATTGAACCACAAGAAGGATTTTCTGAAGAAAAAATCCTTCATTTAGCAGCATTAGTAGAACAACATTCACCACATCCAATTGCTCAAGCAATTGTTAATTGTTATCCAGGACATTTAAATAGCAAAGTAAAATGTGTAAAAGAGGTTGCAGGACTAGGAATTAAAGCTGATATTAATGGGAATGAAGTTATGGTTGGCAATGCTAAAATGATGAAAAAATATCATGTTAAGAATTTCAAAAAATGTTGTAAAGATGGGACTGTTGTTAATGTTGCAGTAGATGGTCGCTTTTTAGGATTTATTGAAGTTGCTGATACCATTAAGAAAACTTCTAAACAAGCAGTAGAAGGATTATATGAATTAGGAATAGATGACATTGTAATGCTTACAGGAGATAGTAAAAAAATTAGTGAGAAGATTGCTAAAAAAATAGGTATTAATGAAGTGAAGGCTGATTTAATGCCACAAGATAAAGTTAAAGCAATTAGCGATTTTCAACAAACGCATCCAGATGAAAAATTAGTTTTCGTTGGAGATGGTCTTAATGATACTCCAAGTTTAGCAAGTGCGGATGTAGGTGTAGCAATGGGGGCTTTAGGTTCTGATGCAGCTGTTGAAGCAGCAGATGTAGTATTAGTTCATGATGATCCCCTTGTTTTACCAAATTTAATTAAAATTGCATGTAAAACTAAAACAATTGTATATCAAAATATTGCTATTTCTTTAACCATGAAAGTGTTATTCCTTATTTTAGGTGCATGGGGGTTAACAACAATGTGGGAAGCGGTATTTGCTGATGTTGGAATCACATTAATTGCTGTTATTAATTCATTAAGATTATTAAGAAAGCCAATAAAAAAAGTCAATGAAAAAACAACCTTATCATTAGAATGATAAAAAAGAGTTATGAATTACTCATAACTCTTTTTTTTATTATATTTTAACTTCTATAATTTTAACTTTATATGAGCAAGCTGGTGCAGAAACAGTAACAGTAGTACCAGCTGATTTATTCATAATTGCGCGGCCAATAGGAGAGTCAAATGAAATTTTTTGTTCATCAACATTGACTTCATGTTTACCGACTATTTGATAAGTTTCAATATCGTCATCATCTTCAAAACGAAGTTTGACAGTAGTACCAATATCAACTTTACTATCATCTTGAGGGTTAACAATTTCAGCATATTGTAATTGCTTATTTAAATAACGTAAACGACTTTCTAAATGACGTAAATCGCGTTTAGCTGCACTATATTCAGCATTTTCTGATAAATCGCCTAGGGCACGGGCTTCTTGAAGTTGTTTAATTTTAGCTGGACGGTCTTTTTTGAGAGCTTCAATTTCATCCAAAATTTGTTGATAGCCGTTTGGTGTCATTTTTTGAAAATATATATCACGCATTGTTTTTCTCCTCAAGCATTTTTCTTTTTAATGGAATATAGTGATGTTGTTTAATTTCACGATCAACTTGATGAATTTCTTTATCCGGTGTCTTTTGAGTTGTTTTTCGAAAAGCATGCATGATAAAGTAGTCGCCTTCTTCAGCGATAAACATCAAGCGATATTTTCCTAAACGAATTTTGTATAAATGTCGATATGGTAACCGCAAAATCATACGTTTTACAGTAGGGCGTGTTAATGGAAGACTTTGTGCATCCATTTGTGAAAGCATATCATTAACCTTGCGATAAATACTTGGGTCCTTTTCTTTGATTTTATGATACCAATCTAAAAATAAAACTTTGCCACGTTTATCTTCATAAAGATAGATTGCCATTTTAAAATCTCCTCTAAATCATAAATTTGCCGTGATATAATAGTAATTATTATATCATGGAAACAAAAATAAGTAGAAAGGATATGTGATGAACGAGTTATTTGAAAAAGCACCAATAAAAAAAGTGTATTTTAAAATTTCATTACCCGTGGTTATGGGAATGCTTGCAAGTATGATCTTTAGTTTGGCAGATACTTTTTTTGTAGCTCAAACAGGAAATACTAATTTAGTAGCAGGAATTACAGTTTGTACGCCTATGTTTATGTTTATGATGGCTTTAGGTGATATTTTTGGTTTAGGTGGAAGTTCGATAATTTCAAGACTATTTGGACAAAAAAATTATGAATTAAGTCGCAGAATTAGTGCAGTTTGCTTCTATTATTCGTTAATTTTAGGCGCAGTGGTTGCTATCTTATTATTAGTTTTTGAAAAACCAATTCTTCATCTTTTAGGAGCTACAGATGCAACTTATTCATACGCAGCTGCATTTTATCGTGTCTTCGTTATAGGTGCTCCATTAATAATTGCTGAATTAGCACCATCAAATCTAATTCGAACAGAAGGCTTAGCTAAACAAAGCATGCAAGCAATTGTTTTTGGTACGGCATTGGCATTGATATTAGACCCAATCTTTTTATTTATTTTTAAATGGGGAGCTGCTGGAGTTGCATTAGCTAATATCCTTGGTTATGCTTTAGAATTTGGCTTTTTAATATATTACACACATCGTGATTGTAAATATATTACTATGGATATTAAAGAAGCCCATATCTCATTTAAAGATTTTAAGGAGATTCTTGCCATTGGAATTCCAGGATCAGTAACTAATTTAATGCAAAGTTTTGGAATGGCATTACTAAATAATTTCTTAGCCAAATATGGTGCTACACAAGTGGCGGCAATGGGAATTACTCAAAAAATATACTTGATTGTAATGTTAGTAATGGTAGGTTTTGCATTTGGAGCACAACCTTTAATTGGGTATAATTATGGTGCACGGAAGGCAAAACGTTTTAAGGAAGCATTACATTTCGATTTATTGATTGAAATTGTTTATTCAGTTGTGTTATCAATAATTTTAATGATATTTGCACCACTATTAGTTAAATTCTTTATGGATAAACCTGAGATAATAACAATTGGGGCTTATATGACACGTGCATGTTTGAGTACTACTCCATTTATTGGAGCTATTTTAGTTTTTACAACAGTTTTTCAATCTGCAGGTAAGGCATGGAGTGCTTTTATAATGGCATTATCTCGTCAAGGAGTAATTTATTTTATTGCAATGCTTGTATGTGCACATTTATTTGGACTTCATGGTGTTGTTTGGGCTCAACCAGTAGCTGATGTTATTACTTTTGCAATTGGATTTGCATTATATCAAGGAGAATTTCGTAAATGGATTAAGCAAGCGGAGTTTGAAGCAGAACAGAAAGGAATTGATTAGATGAAAATCAAACAAATTAATGAAAATAAGACAACTTCTGTAAAAGATATTTTATTAGACTTTTGGAAGGGATTTATTAGTTTTAACGGAAAAACTACTAGAAAAGGTTTCTGGATTGGTTTAGTTGAATTTTTAGCTGTTGTTATACTTGATTTTCTCATTTTTGGAAAATTAAATTATAGCTATGCAGGTGGTGTTAGTGGAATTATTTTTAGTACATTCCTTTACGGAATTTTCTTAGTAATGTTGATTCCATTATTTGCTTTAGCTTTTCGCCGTTTACGTGATGCAGGAATGAAGACATTACTAATTACAATTTTAGTTGTATTAACATTTGCAATTTCTGTTTTATGTTTATTCTTCCCACTTCCTTTAATTTATGTAGCAACAATTGCATGTCATTTCTTTATGATTATACTTTTATGCATACCAACTGGCGCAATTAAATAAAGAGAGAAGACTTCTGATGAAAAAAATTAATGAGCAAGGAAAAACATCTTTTACGGATGCTTTTAGCCATTATTGGAAAGGATTATTTAATTTTAATGGTCGCTCAAGTTCAAGCGGATATTGGTGGGGACAACTATCTATGTTACTTGGATTAGTTGCTCAATATACGATTTTTATAGGATTTTATCAATCGATGATTGTTTCTGGAATTAATATTATTGGAACAATTGGTTCTATAATTATCATTATCATTATGTGCTGGATTTTAGTTGCTAGTTTAGCATTATTTGTACGTAGAATGAATGATGTGGGTATTAAAATGGTTCCTGCCTTAGTTTGGCTAGTAATTATTGGAGCAGTTTTGCTTTTGGGTGAATCGAATTTAATTTTTGATGTTATTGAAATAATTTTATTTGTCATTCAAGGTATTATTTGTTCAAAAGGATCAGATGAACTTGCACGGGATCATTCTAATGCGATTTTTCGTGCTAAATAGACAAGTGAGCTATAATAGAAACAAATAGTGAAAGGGGATTAGACAATGAAACGTGCAGCTGTAATGATTGCTCCAGGATGCGAAGAAATTGAAGCACTAACGCCTGTTGATACTTTGCGTCGTCTAGGTGTTAATGTTGAAATGGTTGGACTTTATGATATTGATGTAATGGGAGCACATTCTATTCAATTGAAATGTGATAAGGTAATGAGTGAAGATTTACTTGATTACGATATTGTAATTTTCCCTGGTGGTTCAGAGGGTGCCGCAAATTTACGTGATAGTGATGAATTAATGAAATTGATTCAAAAACGTCATGCTCAAGGGAAATGGAATGCGGCAATGTGTGCAGGTCCAATCGCATTAGCAAGATTTGGATTATTAGATAATGCACAATATACATGTTTCCCTGGAGTTCAAACTGAATTTGAAAACGATATTAAAGGTGCAACTCGCTTAGATGATATTGTGGTTGTTGATCATCAAAAGAAAATTATAACAAGTAGAGGTCCAGCAACAGCAATGGCATATGCATTTAAAATTGCTTCTGTCCTTGGAGTTGATCCGCAACCACAAATGGATGCAATGCAATATGAATATTTAAAGAAACATATTAATTAATAATTCTGAATCATTTCTGTGTTATCACAGAAATGATTTTTTATTTTGAAATATTTTAATAATCAAAGAGTAGAAAATAAATAAATGTTATAATTAAAAAGAGGTGATTGTAATGAAAAAAAGTAGAACAAGTTTATCTTTAATTGCTATTTTGGCCTTGATGCTTGCAGGTTGTGGTAATTCAAACAATCAAAATCAAAATAAAAAAGAAGCTTCACATGCAAAAACAGAGCAGGTTAAAAAGCAACATAAGTCAAAGACATCAAGTTCGGAAAGCAGTCAAGTAAAGACAGCCTCAAGTAGTGTAACGAGTGTGGCTGATAATAAAAATGGAGACGCACAACAAACTAAGCAAGATTCATCAATTGTTGCCAATGCTGATTCAGAAAACAGCAATAGTAATAATGTTGCTACTGATGGAACAAGTACACAAGATTTTAGTACTAATGAACAAGCTGTTAGTTATATCACTAATCAAGGTTATCGGACAAGTCAATCAACTCAAGGTTTACCAACCGTTAATTTAGGATATGGAATCACCGGAACTATTGATTCAGGAGCTGGGCAACAGTATTTACACTGGAATGAAGGTAATTGGTCATTTACAGTGCGTTCTTCAAACGTAGAAGGCCAAAACCCAATTCCAACAGCACAAAAAATTGTTAATACTTTACAAAGCACATATCTACCAGCACCTCAAAATCGAGGAACAGGAACATTTGATATTGCTACCGGAAATTATCAATTAACATGGCAAAAAAATAACAAAGTTTATACAGTAACAGGTAATAGTCCTGAAAATGTAATTCAAAAAGCTGTTAATATGAATTAATTAAAGAGAAAGATTGTGATAAAGATATCACAGTCTTTCTTTACGTTTTAAAGTAAATAGTGTATAGTTAAACGGTATTTTTTATAAATTATGATTAAAATCACTTATATAATATATATATTTAATTAAAATAATTTATTGGTGGAAGGAGGATATTGTGAATTCAGAAAAAAATATTACAAGTACAATCGATTCAAGAAAACGATTGATTGTTTCAGCAATATTGTTAATTTCTAATTTTATTTGTTTAATGAGCCAGACGATGATGGTTACTGCTTTACCCGTAATTCAAGATGATATGAGTCAAACAATGACAATGGTTCAATGGCTTACTACTGGGTATACTTTATTAATTGGAATTGTAACACCTTTATCATCAAATCTATATGAACGATTTACTAATCGACAGGTTTTTTTAGGAACAATTAGTTTATTTATTATGGGAACAGTATGTGGCTGTGTAGCTTCAAATTTTTGGATGCTGTTACTTGCAAGGCTAATACAGGCTGTTGCGAGTGGAATTTTGATTTCATTTCAAATGACAGTAATGATAACAATCTATCCTCCAGAAAAACGTGGAACAATAATGGGAATTTCCAGTTTAATTGTTGATTTTGGCCCTGCTGTAGGCCCAACATTAGCTGGATTTATTTTAAGTTGGCTAGGATGGCGTTATTTATTTATCCTTGTATTACCTATTATGGTTGTAATATTGTTAATTGGAGTTGTAGTTTTTCCTAACTTTTCTCAACCAAGAAATATAAAAATTGATTTTATATCTGTTTTTATTTCATTAACAGGTTCTGCATTAGCATTAGCTAGTTTGACTTTGATGCAACAAAATTTAAAATTAGGATTACTTATGTTATTTGTAGGATTAGTCTTGATTTACTTTTTTGTTAAACGTCAATTGAAATTAAAACATCCAATGTTAAAAGTTTCGATTTTTAAAGTTCAATCTTTTAGATTAATGACATTAGTGGCAATTTTAGTTTCAATGGTTCTTTTTGGAACTGAACAAATGATTTCAATTTTTGTGCAAGATGTTTCAGACTTAACAAGTATGCAAGCAGGGTTAGTTTTATTACCTGGAGCGGCATTAAATGCATTTACTGCGGCGTTTGTTGGAAGATTATATGATGAATATGGTCCTAAATATCTTGTTATTGGCGGTGCTTTTTTTATGATCATTGGAACTCTTCCATTTGCATTAATTCAAGCGTCAATGCCAATAAGTGTGATGGTAGTTGCCTATACAGTTCAAATGATTGGGGTTGCACTAGTCTTTTCTCCAGTAATGACTGAAGTATTTAAAGACTTAGCGCCACAGGAAATAAGTCACGCAACAGCATTAAATAATGCTCTACGTCAAATTTGGGGATCTGTTTCAGTTACATTGTTAATTGTAGTTAGTGAGATTCCACAATCACTTGTAACAGGAATGCAGTTATCAATGTGGCTTACATTATTCTTCAGTGTAGCTTTACTAATATTATTTATGCGATATTTATATGTGAATAAAAGTAAAAAATAACAAGAGGTTAGATGCCTCTTGTTATTTTTTTAAGGTTTAACATATGCCCAACCAGCATTTTCCTTTTCAGCAATTTCAAGTAAGCCTGCAGGAACAATTTTTACGAATGAAAAGATATCTTTTTCAGCTAAATTAAAACGATTCATAGAATTGTGACAACCCATAATATCAAAATCTGCGTCAGTTGCTTTTTTTAAATTTTCACAAAATTCAATTTCGGCTTTGTTTAATATTAAATTTTGGATTGCATCACCAGTGACAACAACTTCAACTTTTAAATCAGGATGAGTCTTTTTTGCATTTATCATGTTCTTTAAATTACTTAGAACAGCATTCCACCGTTCAGTTTGATCAATATGAAGTAATATTTTCAAAATAATCCCTCTTTCTAAATAATTCCAGCATAGTGTAAAGTGTTAAATAAGGTAACACATACCAATGCTGATAATAAGATGTTATAAATACCATCTAATAATTTACAAGATGCATGCCGATTAATCCATGTTCCTACAAATCCACCAATGATTGCTGCTATTATTACTGCAATCATTACCATAAGGTTTATTGATGGTTTAACGGCACTAAAAGTAATTGTGACCATTTTAGTAAGCTGAGCAAAGAAAATAATTCCTACAGAATAAACTGCAGCTTCGCGCAAAGAAAATGAGAAAAGTAGCATTGTTAAAGCAACATTGATTGGACCACCACCAATACCTAAGAAGACAGAAAACGTTCCTAATCCAACTCCCACAATGAAGATCAGTAAAATATTTGTTAGATGAAAACTAATCAATTTATTTTTGATAAAACTATAAATTAGTACAGTTACTAACATAACGAATAACATTGCAGATTGAAGAACTTTAACGTGATTTGCTGCCATTGAATGAACAACAAAGGTAAGTAGTTTTTGACCAATAAATCCTCCAATGATTGCTCCAAATGAGATTGTTAAAAGTGATTTGAAATTAAATTTAAATTTTTGCTTTAATTGTTTTATCAGTGAGACGATTGCCATGATAAAAACGGCAAGTGATGAATAAAAGTTAATAGTGGCTGTAGGTGCACTACTTACAATATCAAATAATGGCTTAATGACAACGCCACCACCTAAGCCAGTTGAAGAACCTGATGCGGTAGCAATAAAAACAATTAAAGCATAGATAATTAGTTTCCCCATGTCACAAACCTCCTAAAATTAAATATATCTGTTTATCTAAACAAAAGTCTAGAAATCTGCTTATAGCGAAATAAGATTAAAAAAATTTATATAATTGTTGCTTTTTTTGCGTAAATGATTTTGAACAGTGTATAATTAAGACTGTAAAACAAATTATTGGAGGGGTTATTATGCCAAAGATTTTTGCATATAGTATCCGTAAAGATGAAGCTCCATATGTTGAAGAATGGAAAGAAGCTCATCCAGAAATTGAAGTTGAATATACAGATGCATTATTAACACCTGAAAATGCTGATTTAGCAAAGGGTGCAGATGGAGTTGTTACATACCAACAATTACCATATAAAGCTGATACAGTTGAAGCTTTACACAATGCAGGTATTGATAAATGGTCATTAAGAAATATTGGAATTGATAACATTGATTTAAAGAGAGCTAAGGAATTAGGCTTTACTTTAACAAACGTTCCAGTATATTCACCAAATGCTATTGCTGAACATGCTATTGTTCAAGCTGCACGTATTTTACGTCAAGACAAACGTATGGACGATAAAATGGCTCGTGGTGATATGCGTTGGGCTCCTACAATTGGTCGTGAAGTTCGTGACCAAACATTTGGTATCATTGGTACAGGACATATTGGTCGTGTATTTATGGAATTAGTTGAAGCATTCGGTGCTAAGATTGTTGCTTATGATAAATTCCATAATGATGAAGTTGAAAAGAAGGGCTACTATGTTGATTCATTAGATGAATTGTATGCTCAAGCAGATGTAATTTCATTACATGTACCATCATTACCTGAAAACATTCACATGATTAATGACGACTCAATCGCAAAAATGAAAGACGATGTTGTTATTATGAACGTTTCACGTGGTGATTTAATCGATACAGATGCTTTATTACGTGGCTTAGATAGTGGTAAAGTTTATGGTGCAGTATTAGATACTTATGAAGATGAAGTAGGTATCTTCAATGCAAATTGGGATAGAAAAGGTGTTCCAGATGCACGTTTAGATGATTTAATTCACCGTGACAATGTGTTAGTAACACCACATACAGCTTTCTACACAACACATGCTGTACGTGAAATGGTAACACAAGCCTTTGATAACAACTTATTGATGATTGAAGGTAAAGATCCTAAGACACCAGTTGATTTATCAAAATACTAAAATAAATCATGAAATTGAAGGGCTATGACTTTGATGTCATAGCTTTTTTTATACAATCAAACTGCTTGTTGTGCACAATAAGTTAGGATAAAATATAGGTGAAAGGGGCAAGATAATATGGAATTAACAATTACCGCTAGTGCTCAAGATCGTTTAGCAAAGTATTTTGATGATTCAAATGCTGTAGTGCTTTTAGATTTTGATGATGGCGTTGGCTATCGTCCAGAAGAAGCAATTTCATGTACATTAAACCAAGAATTTAGATTATTAATTGTAAATAAAGATAGTGATTATCATGAATATAATGCTAAAATCCAAACAGAATTAGGCCCAATGTATTATAAAGCATATTCAAAAACATTTATGGATGAAAAAATGAAAATTGATGTGAAACCAAATGGGCAATTAACTATGACGGGAATTTATCGTGGTGAATTGACACCTGCTTTAAATGTGATTGATTTAAGAAAATAAAAAAGCCTGAGATTTATTATCTCAGGTTTTTATTTTGGAAAATTATGATTTTTTTATATCTGTTTGTGGTGCTTTTTTAATCAAGAACCAACAAAGAATACTAGAAACAATGAAAAGAATTAGTGAGATCCATAATAATTCATGAATTCCATCATAATAAGCATGACGAATAATAGTGGTAATTCCGGGGATATTATGAAATTTTTTAGCCATTTCCATTCCTGAAAAAGGACCTGCTTGAATAATTGCTTGGCTAATATCGGTGTTACCTAAATGTTTTAATATACTATGATGATAACCATCACCAACAATTAAGCCTAAAACAACGATTCCTAAGCAATTTCCAAATTGACGACAAACACTATTAATTCCAGAAGCCATTCCCATATTTTGTGGTTCTACATTTAGAAGTGCAGCATTTGAAATTGCTGGATTAATACCAGCGTTACCTAATCCCATAAAAATAAATGCAGGGATCAGGAAAGTCCAATTTAAATGATATCCAAGCATTAAGTTCATAGACAACACCCCCAATGCTTCAAGTAATAATGATCCAGTTGTGACAATTCGACTTCCAATTTTTCCAACTAAGAATCCTACAAATGCGCCTAAAAAGAGTGGAAAAGCACTAATTAGTAAACGTTGTAATCCAACTTCTAAAGGTGAATACTGCATATAGTCCTGCATTAAGATAGTCAAATATGTAAAGAATGAGAAAAGGCCTAATGTTATTGTGAAAGCGGCAATGCATGAACCTACAAAAGAAGAATTTTTAAATAAGTCAAGGTTCATCATTGGATGGTCGTAATGTTTTTCCCATAAAATAAAAATAATCAACAAAATAATTCTACTAATTATCCATCCACAAATATTAGGTGTTAACCAACTTGCATTAATATTATTTTCTTTATTTAATAAACCAAAAACTAAACAGAAAACCATACTTGTACTTAAAATCATCCCTAAAATATCTATATGATGGTCTACTTCATAGTGTTTTTCAGTAATGAATTTAATTCCAATTAAAATTGCTAAAATTCCAATAGGGATATTAATGAGGAAAATGGAACGCCAATTAAAATATTGTACTAAAACTCCTCCAACAAGCGGGCCAATCGAAGTTCCAAAACCAACGATACTTCCCCAAATTCCTAAAATAAAAGCTCTTTGTGCTCCTTCATAGTTATCACCAATTAATGCCATTGATAATCCTAAAATGCCAGCACCGCCAACTCCTTCAATTCCCCGGGAAATATTTAAAATAAGACTATTAGGGGCGATTGAACATAAAAGTGAACCAGTTGTAAAGATTAAAAGCGAAAGGATAAAGAAAAGTTTTTTACCATACATATCACCTAATTTACTAATCAATAAGATTGAAATAGCATATGTTGAAGTGTATGCATTGACAACCCATTGAGTAGTAATATAGTTTGTGTGGAATTCACGTTGAATAGTTGGTAATGCAACATTAACAATTGTCACATCAAGCATAGCCATTAATACTCCCATTCCAATTGCAATTAATACTAACCAACTCGTTTTTTTGGATGCATTTTGCATATCGAACCTACTCTCTATTATTTTATTATTCTGACTAATTTAGTTTAGCACTCAGTTTGATTTTTTTCACTGCGTAGATAATTTTATATACAGAAAAGCGAACTCATACCGACAATGATATGAGTTCGCCTTTAAAGTCAGATTTAAATTTTTAATTGTTAAAGTTAAGAGTTAATTATTGAATATCGATATTATGGTTACTATCGATTTCTTCTTTTGTCTTTGGCAATGTAATTGTCAAAACCCCATCAGTGTATTTAGCAACAATTTGTTTACTATCAACTTTTGGCAAACGATATGAACGGCTGTAAGTACCGTAATCACGTTCACTAGCAATCATATTACCCTTTTTATCGCTATCATCGCTAAATGATTCACGCTTAGCATCAACGGTTAAAACATCGTCTTTAAAGTTTACAGCGATGTCTTTTTTATCAACACCAGGCATGTCAATCTTGATGATATATTCTTTATCAGTTTCTTTGATATCACTCTTTAAAGGTTTGATTTCATTATTCCAACTATTAAAGAATGAACGACCAAAATCATTAAAGAAATCATTAGTGTTTGCTAACTTGTTGAAACGATCAATTAAATCATTACTCATAATAACTGCTTCCCTTCTATATAAGATAATTCTTACATTATTATAGTAATTCTTTTATCAATCGAATTCAAAATATTTGATTGCAAAGTATCTAGGTTATTTATTATGATGTTTATCTTTCCAACGGCGATGAAAAGCACCAATTACCATTAAGACAATTACTACGAGAGAAAGGATAAAGCCAAAGACACCTAAATTATAAACAGGTGAATGTTCGCGGCTTCCTTGAACTAACATAGACGATCCTAAAATAACAGCAGCAAGAATTATTGTCACCATGATTCGATTTACGATTTGATCAATACGGTACATGAGTTTATTTTGATCTTTAAGCTTTAAAGTTAAGCGTGCTTGACTAGAATTCATAATATCTAGCAATTGGCTAATTTTTTGAGGCATACTAGGTAAATCTTTAATTGAACCGAATGTTTGTAAGGCTAAATCATCAAATGAGTTACGTAAATTGAATTTCTTTTTAAGGTAATCAATTCCAAAAGGCCGAGCAACGTCCATTAATGATAAATTAGGATCTAATTGTGCAATCGTTCCCTCTAAAGTTCCAAAAGCTTTAAATAAGAGAGTTACTTCAGGTTTAATTTGTAAGTTATTTTGACGACATAGGGCAATCATTTGATATAAAAAGTCTGTAAAGTCGATTTGACCAACAGTCATTTTTAAATATGGTGAAACAAATAATCCTAGTTCCTCGTAAAAACTTTCTTCATCTACTTTACCTGTTCGATTACAAACAGCTAAAACGGCTTCACCAATTGAACGCGGATTGCGTGTGCTAATTGCCATAACTAATTGAGCAATACCGTCGATTAGAGCAGGCGTTAAACGTCCCATCATTCCAAAATCTAAATAAACTAAGCGATAAGGAGGGAGTTCTTCAGCTTTCTCGATCTCAATTTGATTATTTCCAAATGTTTTTGTATAAGATTTAGTCTGTTGATAATTATGTTTATCATTGATCTCTTCTTTGTAATTTAAATGATGAAATAGAATATTTCCTGGGTGAGGATCCGCATGAAAAAAGTTATCTTTAAATACTTGCTTAATAAAATTCTGTACTAAAGTTCTAGCCACGTATTTTTTAGTTTGTTCCAATTCAATTGCTTCTTGTGAACCGGGTTTTGCTTTTTGCTGGATTAGATATTTAATACTTTTTCCAGCCATAGCTTGGTTAACTAAGACTTTTGATGTTGAATATTCTTCATAAACTTTAGGAACGCGGATAATACCTTCATTATTGTTTAGGTTATAAAACTCAATACCATTTTTAATTTCATTTTGAGTATTAATTTCATTTAATAACGCATTTTGAATTTGATAAAGAGTTTCTTTAGCATCAATCACTTCTAAATCTGGGACGAACTTTAAAATACTTAAAGCTTTACGAAATAGTGCTAAATCAGTGCGAACTAATTCTTCAACCCCGGGATGTTGAATTTTGACGACAACTTTTGTGCCATCTTTTAAAGTTGCGTAGTGTGTTTGACCGATTGATGCAGAAGCAAAAGGCTCCTTATCAAAAGAAGCAAAAGTTTCTGAAATTGTTTGTCCAGTCTGTTTTAAAAAAGTATGTTCAACTGTTTCATAGTTATCAATTTGAACATTATCTTGAAGCTTACGTAGTTCTTTTACATATTCAGGCGAAATTAAGTCAGGTCGTGTTGAAAGAATCTGGCCAGCCTTAATAAATGTAGGGCCTAAAGTTTCAAGAGCTTCTCTAAATTCTTGAGGATTAGTTTGGTGAACAAAATTATGAATCATATTGTAATTACGCATTGTGCGAATGATTTTTAATAATCGAGTTCGTTTATCTTTGCGAGTAATTGTGGTTACTGATGTTGTCATATTGTTCACCCCGTAAATAATTGATAAATATATTTTAACATTTTGAAACAATACACGATAATTGTTTTGCTTAAAATACAAGGGTTTTAGATAAAACCTTCCCATCGATACACAAAGGTGCTACACTAATAAATAAAGCGCTATCATAAATTTTAAAATGATACACAAAAAGGGTATTAATGTGGGAGGAAAAGTTGAATGACACGTAGAGAAAAGATTTGGAAATATTTACAACAACAGTTACAGTTTAATTCAACGGGAATCACTACAACCAAAATTGCACAAGACTTGGATTTAGTACGTACAAATGTAAGTAAGGAACTTAACATTTTGGTTAAGGAAGGAAAACTTTCTAAAACCAAAACGCGACCTGTAAAATATTTTTTTGAAAAGCCAAAAAACAATAGTGTATTAGAAAAGAAGACAACAGAAAATAATCAACATCAAAAAGCAAAAAAGGAAACGATTTTTGATCATATTATTGGAAAAAATAGTAGTTTGAAAAATCAAGTTGAGCAAGCAAAAGCTGCAATACTATACCCACCACATGGATTAAATGTGTTAATAACAGGACCTACAGGATCTGGGAAAACATATTTCGCACATGCTATGAACCAATTTGCTAATAATCAGAAAGTGATAACTAATTCACACTTAACTACATTTAATTGTGCCGATTATGCTCATAATCCCCAATTATTAATGTCACATTTATTTGGCTATGTAAAAGGAGCTTTTACTGGAGCAAATGAAGATCAAGAAGGGTTGATACAAAAAGCTGATGGGGGAATATTATTTCTAGATGAAGTTCATCGTTTGCCACCAGAAGGACAAGAAATGATTTTCTATCTAATGGATCATGGAACATACTCGCGTTTAGGGGAAACTAGCAAACTACATAAAGCGAATGTTAGATTGATTTGTGCAACAACAGAGGATCCAGAGAGTTCGTTACTAGCAACATTTGTACGTCGGATTCCAATTATTGTTCAAATGCCAAGTTTTAATGAAAGAACTATGGAAGAACGGTATCAGCTATTAAAAGAAATGCTTACGATTGAGGCTAATCGAATTCAAAAGAAAATTTATTTAAATGAAGATGTAGTACGTGCGATTTTAGGAAGCGTTACGTATGGAAATGTAGGACAATTAAAATCTAATGTGCAGTTAGTATGTGCTCAAGGTTTTCTAAATAGTATTAAAGAAAATGATTCGATTCATTTGCGGTTTGAACAATTACCACCAAATATAAAGGATGGGCTTTCACGTTTAGCTAATGACCGCAAACAATTGAGTGAATTAGCACATATATTACAAGCTCAAATGGTTGTTTCACCAGATAATTCGACGACGCCGGTAAAAGAAGATGATAAGTATGAATTGCCTTATAATTTGTATGAAATTATTGGTGATAAAGCTGCACTACTGAGTGAAGAGGGACTAGATCAAGATGCAATTAATAATTTTATTATGACAGATATTAACGTGCATCTTAAAGGGTTCTATGCTAATAAAAAGTTTGAACGTGGTAAAGATAATCTACATGATATTGTTGATCAAGATGTGATAGATTTAACTAAAAGACTAGAACAAAAGTTACATTCAGAAGGATACACAAGTACAGGGAATTTTTTGTATGCTATGAGTTTGCATGTTAGTTCTTTTATTAAACGAATTGAATCAGGGAAACCATTGCGTAAAGCAGCGATTAATATGATTTCAATGGTTCAAGATTATCCACAAGAACTAAAATTTGCAAAAATTGCTAAACGAGAAATTGAGAAACATTATCATATTCCAGTACCAGATTCAGAATTATATTATTTGGCAATATTGTTAATCTCATTAAAAGCGGAAAAGAAGACTGAAAAAGTAGGAATTGTGGTTGCTGCGCATGGAAACAGTACAGCTTCCTCAATGTGTCAAGTTGTTACTCAATTATTGGATGCAGATAATTTAACTTCATTTGATATGTCACTTGATATGAGCCCAAGTGAGGCTTTAAAAAGAATTGAGGAAAAGGTACAACAAGTGGATCGTGGTAGCGGAGTGATTTTGCTAGTAGATATGGGTTCTTTGAGTACATTTGGGGAAAAGATTACTCAACATACAGGAATTAAGGTTAAAACTATCGATATGGTAACAACAGCATTAGTTTTAGAAACTGTTCGTAAAACAACGCTGATTGATAGTGATTTAGAAAATGTATATCGTGAGATTTTAGAATTTAATGGTTATTCACGTACGTCAGAGTTAAAAGCAGCACAAACTAGTCAAAAATTAATGTCAAATAAATCCAAGGAAAATGATAAGCCTAAAGCGATATTAGTAGTTTGTTCAACTGGAGAAGGAACGGCATCCAAAATTAAAAAGATGTTGGATAATATTCTTGTTGATCATTTAATTGATGATATTGTGGTATTACCGATTTCAGTTGTTGATATGGATAAAACAGTAATTGATATCCAAGAAGAATATCAGATAATTGCAGTTACTGGGATTGCACACCCTCAATTGAAGGTTCCTTTTGTTCCATTAGATAAGCTTCTTCAGGGAGGTGGAGAAGAATTTATTTCAGTAATAGAAAATAATGCTAGTGAGATGTTTAGTGAAAGCATTAAGTCTTCAAATGTTGCTAAAGACAAAGTCTGTCAATATTTAACAGACTATTTTACTTTTTTAAATCCCACAAAGGTAAGCGAAATATTGTGGGAATATTGTAATGTAATCGAAAGAAAATTATCATCAAAGTTGTCAAATACTTTGAAGATTAATTTAAGTATGCATCTAGCAGGTATGATTGAACGGATTTTAACAAACGATAAATTATCTATTCAAAATGATATTGATGATGAGAAAATCAAACAGCATCCATTGTATGATGCAGTTAACAAGGCTGATCAAATGTTGGAGAAAAGTTTAAATATAGTTTTACCGATTGAAGAAGTATATTATATTGAAAAATTAATTGATACACAGAAAAAATAGTTAATTCAAAAGACCGTTGATACACAAATCATTTGTGTATCAACGGTCTTTTATTGTTGTAATATCAATATTTCAGAGCGATACACAACGTTGGCACGCTTTTTGCTTATATATAGTGTAAGGCAAAATAAATTAGTATTTTCTTTCTGTATATAAGATATTTAGCAATCATTTGATTTTTTATTTGAAGGTCAATACTAGTTAATGAAAGTTTGATAAAGATGTTGCAAGTGCAATTATTACGAATCGATAGTCGATTGTTACATGGTCAAGTAGCAACTAATTGGGTACGAATTTTAAAAATAGACCGAATAATTGTTGTTTCAGATCAAGTGGCAACGGATGCAATTCGTAAAACTTTGATTAAACAAGCCTCACCACCTGGATTGAAAACCAATATTGTTCCTGTTGAAAGATTAATAAGGGTCAATCATGATAGCCGCTTTGACGGCATGAAAGTATTGATCTTGGTTGAAAATCCACAAGATGCTTTAAGACTAGTTTTAGGAGGAATCAATGTAAATAAAATAAACATTGGTTCATTAAGTTTTACTAGTTCAAAGCAGATGGTGAGTGATGCAGTTTCTGTTAGTAAGCAAGATATAGAAGTGTTTACTCAGATACATAATCAAGGGATAGACTTAGAAGTTCAAAAGGTTTCAAGCAATCCTAAAAAAGATTTTTGGAAGATTTTGAAAGATAAACATCTAGTTTCAGATGATTAGTTAATTTATTTTGTAAACTTTAATAATTTTAAGGAGGAAAGGCATTATGGTAGGAATTATTCTCGCTAGTCATGGTGGCTTTGCTGAAGGAATTTACCAATCAGGGGAAATGATTTTCGGTAAACAAGATAATGTTAAAGCTTGTATTTTAAAACCTAATGAAGGCCCAGATGACATTCGCAAGAAAATGGAAGATGCGGTAGCATCTTTTGATGATCCAGAACAAGTGTTATTTCTGATTGATTTATGGAGTGGTACTCCATTTAATCAAGCAAGTAATTTATTTGAAGAACATAAGGATACATGGGCAATTGTTACTGGAATGAATTTACCAATGTTAATTGAAGCATATGGTGCAAGGCTACAAGATGGAATTACTGCACGTGAGATAGCTAAGCAGATAATTAATGCTGGTAAAGATGGAATAAAGGTGCTTCCAGAAAGTTTGCAACCTCAAAAAGCAGCTAAAACTGAGGAAAAGGGTTCACAACCAACAGGAGCTATTCCAGAGGGAACAGTTTTAGGTGATGGACACATTAAATATGGATTAGCTCGGATTGATAGTCGTTTATTACATGGTCAAGTTGCCACGGCATGGACAAAATCAGTCAGACCTGATCGTATTATCGTTGTATCTGATAATGTAGCAAAAGATAAGTTACGTAAAAGCATGATTATTCAGGCAGCGCCTCCTGGAGTTAAAGCTAATGTTGTGCCTATTAAAAAAATGATTCAAGTTGCTAAAGATCCAAGATTTGGAGCAACAAAAGCATTGGTTTTATTTGAAACTCCAGAAGATGCATTAAAGGCAATTGAAGGTGGCGTTGATATTAAAACGTTAAATATTGGATCAATGGCCCATTCAGAAGGAAAAGTTGCTGTAAATAAGGTGCTTTCGTTAAACGAAGAAGATGTAAAAACATATGACAAGTTACATGAAATGGGAATTAAATTTGATGTACGTAAAGTTCCAAATGATACACCTGAAGATATGATGGAACTTGTCAATAAAGCACGCAAAGAGCTAGCTGAAAAGAAGAATAGTTAGGAGGAAATCACATGTCTATTATTCAAGCGATCTTGGTAGTTATAATTGCCTTCTTTGCAGGTATGGATGGCATTTTAGATGAATTTGAATTTTATCAACCATTAGTAACATGTACGTTGATTGGTTTAGTAACAGGAAATTTAACAGCAGGAATTATTCTTGGTGGTACTTTACAAATGATTGTATTAGGTTGGGCTAATATTGGAGCTGCGGTAGCACCAGATATTGCCTTTGCATCAACTGCATCTGCAATTGTATTAGCAATGGGAAATCTAGGTGTAAAAGGAGTTATGACAGCGGTAGCAATGGCTGTACCTTTTGCTGTTGCTGGTTTAGTTCTAAATATGATTGTGCGGACTATCTGTGTTGGTATCAGTCATGCTATGGATAAGGCTGCTGAAGAAGTTAGCTTTAAGAAAATGAACATGTGGCAAATCATTGCGATTGTTTTACAAGGTTTACGTGTAGCAATTCCATGTGGCTTGTTATTAGTTATTCCAACACATACAGTTCAAAGTATGTTAAATGCTATTCCAGAATGGTTGTCAAATGGTATGACAATTGGTGGTGGAATGGTTGTTGCTGTAGGTTATGCAATGGTTATTAACATGATGGCAACAAAAGAAACATGGCCATTCTTCATTATTGGTTTTGTAATTGCTGCATTAACTAACTTAACATTATTAGCTATTGGTGCATTAGCAGTTGCAATTACATTAATGTACTTAAATCTTGATAAGAAAAATGGTAATGGTGGCGGCGGTTCATCAGATAGTAATACCGGTGATCCACTTGGCGATATATTAGATGATTACTAAAAGAAAGGATGGGTATGGAATGACTAAAGAAGATAGAATCAAACTTGATAAGAAGACACGGTTTAAAGTTGCAGCTCGTTCACAATTTTTACAAGGTTCATGGAACTATGAACGAATGCAAAATGGTGGTTTTGCTTTTTCAATGATTCCAGCCATTAAAAAGCTTTATAAAACGAAAGAAGACCGTCAAGCTGCATTAAAACGTCATATGGAGTTCTTTAATACAACACCATTTATGGCATCGCCAATTTTTGGTGTTACATTAGCCTTAGAAGAAGAACGTGCGAATGGTGGTGCGGTAGATGATGAAGCTATTAATGGTGTTAAGGTAGGTATGATGGGACCTTTAGCTGGTGTTGGTGATCCAGTATTTTGGTTTACAGTTCGTCCTATTTTAGGTGCTTTATGTGCTTCATTAGCAATGAGTGGGAACATTTTAGGGCCTATTATGTTCTTTGTAGTTTGGAATTTATTCCGTTGGGGATTCATGTGGTACACTCAAGAATTTGGGTACAAAGCTGGATCTGCAATTACAGATGACTTATCAGGAACAATGATGCAAGATGTAACTCGTGGTGCATCAATGTTAGGTATGTTTGTTTTGGGATCATTAATTGAACGTTGGGTCAAGATTGATTTCAAACCAATTGTTTCAAAAGTTAAATTGCAAAAAGATGCTTATATTGATTGGAGTTCATTACCAAGTGGTCATAAAGGAATTCAAAAAGCATTGGAATTATATAACAATGGGAATGGGCAAGCATTATCATCTGTTAAAGTTACAACAATGCAAAATGTATTAGATCAATTGATTCCAGGTTTAGCAGGATTACTTTTAACATTCCTTTGCATGTGGTTACTAAAGAAGAAAGTATCTCCAATTTGGATAATTATTGGAATCTTTGCTGCAGGTATTTTAGGACACTTAATCGGACTATTATAGAAGAAAAAGTATGGAGAGGATAGAAATGGTTCAATCATTAAATTCAAAGGCTGATGTTGTTGAAAAGGCAGTTTACCATCATGGTTTAAGTACATATGGGAAATTAATGGTAGGTGATAAAGCTTTCGAGTTTTATGGCGATAACGTTAATCATTATTTGCAGATCCCATGGAATAAGGTAAGTAAAATTATTGCATCACTTTATTTCAAAGGAAAGTGTATTCCGCGATATGCAGTACAAACAGTAGACGGTAAAATGTATATTTTTTCTTCTAAAGAACCAAAGAAAGTATTACGTGCATGTCGAAATCATATTGGTGCAAGTAATATTGTCCGCTCTTTAACGTTTTTTCAAGTACTTAAACGTAATATTAAACGTGCGATAAAAGCTAATAAGTAAGATTTAAATTCTAGGATTTCAATCCTAGAATTTTTTTATAAAATAATATTCGTGATTTTATATTTTTGTTATCGATATTTGCTTGAAAAAACTTAAGAAGAGATTAAATCCGAAATAAAATTCGATAACCAAAATAATTGTTAGGCTAAAATAAATTCATCAAATTTATTTTAAAAATAGGCTTGACGATAGGGTTTATAGCTGATAGAATAAATATCGTTGTCAGGAGATAACAAAAAAGTTAAAACTTAATTTTAAAAAGTTTGAAATTAGTTGTTGACATTTGATTTTAAACGAGTATAATTTTAAGAGTTGTCGATAAGATAACAAACAGATGTAGATCTTTGAAAACTGAATATGTTTCGATGAACAAATGTGCAGGGCAATTCATGAAAATGAATGCAAAAACATTTGCGAAGTCAATTCGCTAGTAAAATTTATGAGTCACAAAACTTTTAAAATGAGAGTTTGATCCTGGCTCAGGACGAACGCTGGCGGCGTGCCTAATACATGCAAGTCGAACGAGAAAATCTTACACCGGATGCTTGCATCCACCGTAAGAATTTCGAGTGGCGGACGGGTGAGTAACACGTGGGTAACCTGCCCAAAAGAAGGGGATAACATTTGGAAACAAGTGCTAATACCGTATAACCATGACAAGCGCATGCTTGTGATGTGAAAGATGGTTCTGCTATCGCTTTTGGATGGACCCGCGGCGTATTAACTAGTTGGTGAGGTAAAGGCTCACCAAGGTGATGATACGTAGCCGAACTGAGAGGTTGATCGGCCACAATGGGACTGAGACACGGCCCATACTCCTACGGGAGGCAGCAGTAGGGAATCTTCCACAATGGGCGCAAGCCTGATGGAGCAACGCCGCGTGAATGAAGAAGGTCTTCGGATCGTAAAGTTCTGTTGTTAGAGAAGAACACGTGTGAGAGTAACTGTTCATGCGTTGACGGTATCTAACCAGCAAGTCACGGCTAACTACGTGCCAGCAGCCGCGGTAATACGTAGGTGGCAAGCGTTGTCCGGATTTATTGGGCGTAAAGGGAACGCAGGCGGTCTTTTAAGTCTGATGTGAAAGCCTTCGGCTTAACCGGAGATGTGCATTGGAAACTGGAAGACTTGAGTGCAGAAGAGGAGAGTGGAACTCCATGTGTAGCGGTGAAATGCGTAGATATATGGAAGAACACCAGTGGCGAAAGCGGCTCTCTGGTCTGTAACTGACGCTGAGGTTCGAAAGCGTGGGTAGCGAACAGGATTAGATACCCTGGTAGTCCACGCCGTAAACGATGAATGCTAGGTGTTGGAGGGTTTCCGCCCTTCAGTGCCGCAGCTAACGCAATAAGCATTCCGCCTGGGGAGTACGACCGCAAGGTTGAAACTCAAAGGAATTGACGGGGGCCCGCACAAGCGGTGGAGCATGTGGTTTAATTCGAAGCAACGCGAAGAACCTTACCAGGTCTTGACATCTTTTGACCACCTGAGAGATCAGGTTTTCCCTTCGGGGACAAAATGACAGGTGGTGCATGGCTGTCGTCAGCTCGTGTCGTGAGATGTTGGGTTAAGTCCCGCAACGAGCGCAACCCTTGTTGTCAGTTGCCATCATTCAGTTGGGCACTCTGGCGAGACTGCCGGTGACAAACCGGAGGAAGGTGGGGATGACGTCAAGTCATCATGCCCCTTATGACCTGGGCTACACACGTGCTACAATGGACGATACAACGAGTCGCGAAATCGCGAGGTCAAGCTAATCTCTTAAAGTCGTTCTCAGTTCGGATTGCAGGCTGCAACTCGCCTGCATGAAGTCGGAATCGCTAGTAATCGCGGATCAGCATGCCGCGGTGAATACGTTCCCGGGCCTTGTACACACCGCCCGTCACACCATGAGAGTTTGTAACACCCAAAGCCGGTGGGGTAACCTTTATGGAGCTAGCCGTCTAAGGTGGGACAGATGATTGGGGTGAAGTCGTAACAAGGTAGCCGTAGGAGAACCTGCGGCTGGATCACCTCCTTTCTAAGGAAAAATACGGAAGCTGCACATTGTCGAAACTTATTCAGTTTTGAGAGATCTACTCTCAAGCTTGTTCTTTGAAAACTAGATAATAATTTATTTCTTAATAAACCGAGAACACCGCGTTTTTAAGAGTTTTAACAAGAATCAAAGTTCTTAATTCGCTAAACTCATAAACCAACTGATCAAATCAGTTCAGGTTAAGTTATTAAGGGCGCATGGTGGATGCCTTGGCACTAGGAGCCGATGAAGGACGTGACTAACTGCGATATGCTTCGGTTAGCTGTAAGTAAGCAATGATCCGGAGATTTCCGAATGGGGAAACCCGAAACCGTTAGGTTTCATCACTAAGTGAATTCATAGCTTAGTTGAAGGAAGACGCGGGGAACTGAAACATCTAAGTACCCGCAGGAAGAGAAAGAAATTCGATTCCCTGAGTAGCGGCGAGCGAAACGGGAACAGCCCAAACCAAGAAGCTTGCTTTTTGGGGTTGTAGGACTGAACATCCGAGTTACCAAGAAATAACGTAGTTGAATGATCTGGGAAGATCAACCAGAGAAGGTGATAGTCCTGTAAACGAAACGTTGTTTCCTCAGTTCAGGATCCTGAGTACGGCGGAACACGTGAAACTCCGTCGGAATCCGGGAGGACCATCTCCCAAGGCTAAATACTACCTAGTGACCGATAGTGAACCAGTACCGTGAGGGAAAGGTGAAAAGCACCCCGGGAGGGGAGTGAAATAGTTCCTGAAACCATGTGCCTACAAGTAGTCAAAGCTCATTAACGAGTGATGGCGTGCCTTTTGTAGAATGAACCGGCGAGTTACGCTTGCATGCGAGGTTAAGACCGCAAAGTCGGAGCCGCAGCGAAAGCGAGTCTGAATAGGGCGCAAGAGTATGTAGGTGTAGACCCGAAACCAGGTGACCTACCCATGTCCAGGTTGAAGGTGCGGTAAAACGCACTGGAGGACCGAACCTGTGTATGTTGAAAAATGCTAGGATGAGGTGTGGGTAGCGGTGAAATTCCAAACGAACTTGGAGATAGCTGGTTCTCTCCGAAATAGCTTTAGGGCTAGCCTCGGAGTTGAGGATCGTGGAGGTAGAGCACTGTTTGGACTAGGGGCTCATCAAGAGTTACTGAATTCAGATAAACTCCGAATGCCACAGATCTATATCCGGGAGTCAGACTGCGAGTGATAAGATCCGTAGTCGAAAGGGAAACAGCCCAGACCACCGATTAAGGTCCCTAAATATGTGTTAAGTGGAAAAGGATGTGGGATTGCATAGACAACTAGGATGTTGGCTCAGAAGCAGCCACCATTCAAAGAGTGCGTAATAGCTCACTAGTCGAGTGATCCTGCGCCGAAAATGTAACGGGGCTAAACACATTACCGAAATCGTGGATGCACGTAGTGCATGGTAGGAGAGCGTTCTAAGGGCAACGAAGTCAGACCGTAAGGACTGGTGGAGCGCTTAGAAGTGAGAATGCCGGTATGAGTAGCGAAAGATTAGTGAGAATCTAATCCACCGAATGACTAAGGTTTCCTGGGGAAGGCTCGTCCGCCCAGGGTTAGTCGGGACCTAAGCTGAGGCCGAGAGGCGTAAGCGATGGATAACAGGTTGAGATTCCTGTACTATTAATTTTTGTTTGAACGATGGAGGGACGCAGGAGGCTAGAGATGCGCACGAACGGAAATGTGCGTCCAAGTAATAAGTCGGTATGAGAGTCAAATGCTTGAATACACAACGACAAGTTACGATGGGGAACGAAATTAAAGTAGTGAAGTGATCGACGTCACACTGCCAAGAAAAGCTTCTAGTGAGAAAATTAATACCCGTACCGCAAACCGACACAGGTAGTCGAGGAGAGTATCCTAAGGTGAGCGAGAGAACTCTCGTTAAGGAACTCGGCAAAATGACCCCGTAACTTCGGGAGAAGGGGTGCTGACCTCCGGGTCAGCCGCAGTGAAAAGGCCCAGGCGACTGTTTATCAAAAACACAGGTTTCTGCAAAATCGTAAGATGAAGTATAGGGGCTGACGCCTGCCCGGTGCTGGAAGGTTAAGAGGAAAAGTTAGCTTCGGCGAAGCTTTGAATTGAAGCCCCAGTAAACGGCGGCCGTAACTATAACGGTCCTAAGGTAGCGAAATTCCTTGTCGGGTAAGTTCCGACCCGCACGAAAGGCGTAACGATCTGGGCACTGTCTCAACGAGAGACTCGGTGAAATTATAATACCCGTGAAGATGCGGGTTACCCGCGACAGGACGGAAAGACCCCATGGAGCTTTACTGTAGCTTGATATTGGGTGTTTGTATAACTTGTACAGGATAGGTAGGAGCCATTGAAGGCGGAACGCTAGTTTCGCTGGAGGCGTTGGTGGGATACTACCCTAGTTGTATGAACACTCTAACCCACGCCGGCAATCACGGCGGGAGACAGTGTCAGGTGGGCAGTTTGACTGGGGCGGTCGCCTCCTAAAAGGTAACGGAGGCGCCCAAAGGTTCCCTCAGAATGGTTGGAAATCATTCGCAGAGTGTAAAGGCAGAAGGGAGCTTGACTGCGAGACCTACAAGTCGAGCAGGGACGAAAGTCGGGCTTAGTGATCCGGTGGTTCCGTATGGAAGGGCCATCGCTCAACGGATAAAAGCTACCCTGGGGATAACAGGCTTATCTCCCCCAAGAGTCCACATCGACGGGGAGGTTTGGCACCTCGATGTCGGCTCATCGCATCCTGGGGCTGTAGTCGGTCCCAAGGGTTGGGCTGTTCGCCCATTAAAGCGGTACGCGAGCTGGGTTCAGAACGTCGTGAGACAGTTCGGTCCCTATCCGTCGCGGGCGTAGGAAATTTGAGAGGATCTGTCCTTAGTACGAGAGGACCGGGATGGACATACCGCTGGTGTACCAGTTGTCTTGCCAAAGGCATCGCTGGGTAGCTATGTATGGATGAGATAAACGCTGAAAGCATCTAAGTGCGAAACTCACCTCAAGATCGGATTTCCCATTCCGTAAGGAAGTAAGACCCCTGAGAGATGATCAGGTAGATAGGATGGAAGTGGAAGTGCAGCGATGCATGGAGCGGACCATTACTAATCGGTCGAGGACTTAACCAAAGGTTAAAAAAGCGGTGAAGGTCAAAAGAATAAATTATTAGCTAGTTTTGAGAGAACAAGGTTTTCTCAAAAGCACAAAGTGCGGTGATGATGGCTTGAAGGATACACCTGTTTCCATTCCGAACACAGAAGTTAAGCTTCAAAACGCCGATAGTAGTTAGAGGAACGCCTCTTGCAAGGGTAGGAAGTCGCCGTGCAATGTTAAAAGACTATGGTTAATGCCATAGTCTTTTTTTTATAAAAATATTATCTATTAATTATATTGATATATATATTTATTTTAAAAATAGTAATTAATTTTAAAGATTCTCCGTGTTTAAATGCCTTTATATCAATGATTTTAGTGGTTTTACCCACCGTGTTTAAAACTAATTTAATAAAAAAAATATAACTTAAATAAAAATTATAAAAGTTGTAGGCAATAATATTTGACACTAAATAACGAGTGTGGGAAAATGGCATAGTTTGAGATCTAAACTTAGGTATTTTTAATTTTTGATGAAAATTCGAAAATCTAAATTATTTTGGTTTAGTTTGCAATTATTTTTATTATTAATTTATTTATAGAGAGGGGTTTAATTATGAATACTACTGTTAACGATAAAAAAGTTGTAAGTAACGGTTACAAGTATTTCATGGTTTTCCTATGTATGTTTACTCAAGCTATTCCTTATGGAATTGCACAAAACATTCAACCATTGTTTGTGCACCCACTTGTTAATACATTCCATTTTAGCTTGGCTTCATACACATTAATCTTTACATTTGGTGCTGTTGCAGCTGCTGTAGCATCTCCATTTATTGGTAAAGGTTTAGGTAAATATAACTTCAAGTTAATGTACTTTATTGGTATTGCATTAGCAGCACTTGCATATGTATTTTTTGGCTTTAGTTCAAAATTACCTGAATTCTACGGTGCAGCAATCCTATGTATGATTGGTTCAACATTCTTCTCAGGACAAGGTGTTCCTTGGGTAATTAACCACTGGTTCCCAGGAAAAGGACGTGGAACAGCTTTAGGTATTGCTTTCTGTGGTGGCTCAATCGGTAACATTTTCTTACAACCAACTACACAAGCAATTTTGAAACACTACATGGTTGGTGGCACAAAACATGGTCACTTAATTTCAATGCAACCATTCTTCATTTTTGCAATCGCATTGTTTGTAATTGGTTTAATTATTACATTCTTTATTCGCACACCAAAAGAAGACGAAATTGTTATTTCAGAAGCTGAATTAAAAGAAGCTAAAGCAGCAGCAGCTGAAGCAAAGGCAGCAGAATTTGAAGGCTGGTCAGCTCAAGAAGTAATGAAAATGAAATGGTTCTGGGTATTCAGTGCTGGTTTCTTAATCATTGGTTTAGGTTTAGCTGCTCTTAACGAAGATTATGCTGCTTTCTTAGATACAAAATTATCACTTACTGACGTTGGTTTCATCGGATCAATGTATGGTGTAGGTTGCTTAATTGGTAATGTATCAGGTGGTATTTTATTTGATAAATTAGGAACAGCAAAAGCAATGACATTTGCTGGTGTAATGTATGTTGTTTCAATTGCAATGATGATCTTCATTTCATTCCAACCATTTGGTGCACCTCAAAGTAAAGTTGCCGGAATCGCATACGCTATCTTCTGTGGTTTAGCAGTATTTAGTTACATGTCAGGTCCTGCATTTATGGCCAAAGACTTATTTGGTGCCAAAGATGAAGGTGTAATGCTTGGTCTTGTTGGTCTTGCATATGCTATTGGTTTTGGTATTGGTGCTCCATTATTCGGTGTAATCAAAGGCTTATCTGACTTTACAGTTGCATGGGATGTAATGTTAGGTTGTGTAGTAATTGGTTTCATCCTATTAGTAATCTCAGTTATTAAGATTAAAGGAATGCAAAAACAATTCGAAGCAGAAAAAGCTAACAAATAAGAATAAAAACTAATTCAGTCATCAATCGGAAAGGTATCAAGTTAATAACTTAAATATCCCCCTGATTGATGGCTATTTTTAAAGCATTTAATATAAAGAAAAATCAAGATTATGTTTAATAAATTTTGAAATATTATTGATAATATCTACGTTAGATAATTATTTTATTTAAAGGAGAAAACAATTATGTGTACAGGTTTACGTTTTAATGACGCAGAAGGTAACTTATATTTTGGTCGTAACCTTGATGTAGAATCATCATACGGTGAAAAAGTTCTTGTAACACCAAGAAATTACGAATTACCATACCGCTTTTTAGAAAATGGTAAAACAACAAAAGCAATTATCGGAATGGGTATCATGGCTGGTGACTATCCAATGTATTTTGATGCTTGCAACGAAAATGGCCTTTGCATTGCAGGATTAAACTTCCCACGTTATGCATACTTTACAGAAGGACCAGTTGATGGCAAAACTAACATGGCACCATATGAATTTATGGTTTGGTTAATGGAAGAATTTGATACAGTTGCTGAAGCTAAAAAAGGTTTAGAAGAATTAAATCTTGTTGATGCACCATTCTCACCACAAATGCCAGTTGCTCCATTACACTGGATCATCAGTGATAAAGATGCTTCAATCGTTGTAGAACAAACAAAAGAAAACGGCTTAAAAGTTTATGATAACTATGTTGGCGTATTAACAAACAACCCAGATTATGCTTGGCATATGACAAACTTAAACAACTATGCTGGTTTAACACCACATGATGCAAAAGCTCAAGAATGGAATAAGCAAGAAGTTAGACCATTAGGTGTAGGTACTGGTAGTTTAGGTTTACCTGGTGACAGTATTCCTGCTTCACGTTTTGTTAAGGTTGCATACTTAAATGCTAACTATCCAACAGTAGAAGGCGAAGAAGCAAATGTTGCTAAATTCTTTAACATTCTTAAATCAGTTGCAATGATTGATGGTAGTGTAATTAACGAACAAGGTCAAGATGAATTTACAGTTTATACTGCTTGCTACTCATCAAATACTAAGACATACTACTACAACCGTTACGATGACTTTACAATGAAGAGTGTTCAATTAACAGACGAAAACATGAACGCTAAAGAAGTAACTTTATACTAGAATAGATGTTACTAAAATCCCTATGACATTGTCATAGGGATTTTTTTGTTGACATTTAATCACTGCGCTTATATACTTAGTTACATAAGTAACGAAGTAGAGAAGGGGTGAATTATGAAATTTAAATTTAATCAATCAGAACCAATCTATCGTCAAATTGCCAAACAACTTAAAGAAATGATCTTTTTAAACTTACTTAATGAAGGTGAACAAGTGCCATCAACAACGCAGTTATCGCAAGAATTAAAGATTAATCCAGCTACTGTTTTAAAAGGAATGAATATTCTTGTAGATGATGGATTGTTAGAAAAACACAGAGGAATGGGATTATTTGTAAAAAAAGGAGCACGAGAAAAAATAATTGCTAAACGACAAGAAGAATTTTGTAGTGAATATATAGATAATTTAATTAGTGAGTCTAAAAACTTAGGATTAACTAAACAACAGTTAATTGATTTAATTGAAAGGAGATATTAAAATGGCAGAAATTTCTGTAAAAAATCTTTCAAAGAATTTTTTAGGGAGAAAAATTTTAAATGATATTAATTTTGAATTGAAAGAAAATAAAATATATGGATTATTAGGAAGAAGTGGCGTTGGTAAAAGTACATTATTAAATATAATGACTGATCGAATTTTAGCATCAAATGGAACTGTTCAAATTGACCATCATGATGTTCATAACAATACTAATTTACTTCAGGAAATGTTTTTAATTAATGATGATGATCATATATTTCCAAAATGGATGAAAGTAAAAGAAATTTTCAACAATGCTAATTTCGCATATGGAGATTTTGATTTTGAAGAAGCACATCGTTTAGCAGAGGAATTTGGAATTAATGAAAATATTCAATTAAGTAAATTATCAACAGGGCTAAAAACTGCAGTTAAAATTATATGTGCTTTCTGTGTTAACGCAAAGTTCATTTTCTTAGATGAACCTACTTTAGGTTTGGATGCAAATTTACGCCAAATTTTTTATAAAGAGTTAATGCACACGTTTACTGAACATCAACGAACATTTGTTTTAGCAACTCACTTAATTGAAGAAATTCAAAATTTATTAGATGAGGTGCTAATCGTTAAAGATGGAATTTTAATTTGTAATAGTACTGTAGATGATTTGCTAAACCGCGTGGTTGAAATTAGTGGTCCTAAAGATGAAATCGAAAAACTCGACAATCAATTAGATATTTATTATCAGAAATCAATCGGTAATATTCAAACTGCATATGTTATGGGAGATACTGACCAATTGAAATTTTCTAAAAATATTACTATTGATCATGTAGATTTACAAACAGCTTTTATCATGTTAACAAGGAAAAAAGGAGGACATTAAAATGAAAAAAGAATGGGCTTTATTTAAGTGCACAGGCAAAAATTCAATTTGGTACATTAGAAATGCATTTCTACTAATTTCGTTTTTTTATTTAATTAGTTTTATTGGTGATAGTAGTTCATTTAATCTCAAAGGAGTTATAACATATTTAGTAAATCTATTGGTTTTGATTACTGTGACAGTAGTTTTAGGAATGCATTATTCAGATTTTAAAATAGCAGTTCAATTTGGCTTTTCACGAAAAACCTTATGGAAAGAAAAATATATTGAATTAATAATTATGTCTTTAATTACTTGGTGTTTATTTTTATTAGAAAATGGATTTTCTGAAACAATCTATAATTGGATTATGTTATTAGTGATTTTTGATATATATGTATCTTTTTTTGCATTTACCAGTTTCTTTTCATTGTTTAGTAGAAGAATTAAAATTTTAGTGGGTGCAGCATTAATGTTTTTAACTTGGGTATGCTCACTTAGATGGGTTATTTTTGCAAGTACACACGGAAAAATTTTACAAAGTTATGCAAACTTTATTAGTCATAATGTTTATTCTTCATTAACTATTTTGGGAATTATTGGAGCGATAATTATGACTATTATATCCTATGTAAGTATAATTAAGAAACAATTAAGAAAAGATTAACCCAGCTATAGACTAAATTCTTAAAAGATTCATCAATTATCCCCGATGTTTTCCAAAATGTCCTATATTATAGTACCCTGAGGTGGTATTTGGTGAAAAAGAAAACAAATAAGATAGCAATGATTATATTCTCTAGTATTCCATTATTAATGACAATTCCGTTATTTGTTTTGGGCAAAACAGATATCAAATATTTTTTAGGAGAATTTGCTTACTGCTTATTTATTTTTGATGTAATTTTAGGTTTACGTCCAGAGTGGATTGAAAAATTAATTGAATTAAAACAAGTTTATTTTATTCATGGAATTATGGCTATTTTAGCAGTAATTTTTAGTGGGCTACATGTTGAAATGAGTCATATAGATGGTATATCAGGATTAGTTGGGAATATGGCTTTTTATGGTTCTATTTTAATAACAATATTAGCTTTAATATTTTTGACTAATCAGTTTTTAGGGGAAATCCCAATTGTTCGTCATATTATTAATATGGTACGTAAGGTCTGTTCAATGTTTGCAGTAACACGTGAATTAAACTTGTTAATACATGTGTTATCACCATTGATTGTTGTTTTCATTTATTTGCATGTATTATTTATTCCTGAATTTAGTCAACGACCAAGTTTTATGATGTTTTTTGAAGGATATTTTGTATTCTTTGTTGTTGCCTATTTATATTATGGAGTTTATCGCAAATTACATGTTGCAAAATATAAGATCGAAACAATCAACAGATTGAATCAAAATACGTACGAAATAAGTTTAAATTATGTAAAAGGAAGAAGATTGAAAATAAAGGGTGGACAGTTTGTCTTTATTCAATTACCTTTTGCTAAAATGGATGAATATCATCCTTTCTCTTTATTAGAAAATACTGAAAAAGGAAAACATATAAAGTTGGGAATAAAAGCGGTAGGAGATTTTACTGATAAACTAGCTGAAGTACAACCAGGCACAATTGCTAAAATTAAAGGTGTATATGGTCATTTTACAGCACCTAGAGGAAAGGCTCCTGTTGTTGCAATTGCTGGTGGAATTGGAGTAACTCCATGTATTAGTTTGATGCAATCCTTATCCGAAAAACGAAAGGGATATTTAATTTGGAGTATTCATTCTGAAAATGATAAAGTTTTTGAAAATGAATTTCAAAAATTACAAAAAACTCATCCAAATGTTAAAGTTATTTATCATAATTCTTCTCAGATGGGACATTTAAATGCAAAACAATTAAGAAATGAAATTCCAGAGTTAGATGAGCATAAAATGATTGATTGCTTTATTTGTGGTCCTGCACCAATGACCAAAAGTGTTACAAAAGACTTGCAGAGATTGGGTGTAAAGGATAAGAATATTATCACTGAAGGATTTATTTTTTAATTTGATGTAGTGTTAAATCTAAAAAATGCAAGAAACAATATAGTTTCTTGCATTTTTTATTATAAAGTTGTTTCATTACGTAAAATTTTAACTGGTAGTTTAAAATGATTGATTTTAAAAGTAAGGTCTTCTTTTTCAATTTTTTGATATAGAAGATCAGTTAAAAGTTCTGCAATTTCAGCAATAGGTTGAACAATTGTTGATAATTCTGGATAGTAAGTTTGAATTAGTTTAGTGCCATCAAAACCAATTACTTTTAATTGATGTGGGATATCAATTTTTTCTTTTTTTGCTTCTTGCAATACTAATAAAGCAGTTAAGTCATCTGAACAAAAAATTCCATCAATAGTGTGTTGCTCTAATAATTGACGAACGGATGCAGTTTTTAATGCAGCTGACTCAGAGAATTTTACAGTATGAATATATGACTTTAATCCAAGTTTACTAATAGTATCTTGATATGCTTGTAGCCGTTCGTTTGTGGGATTAGAAATGGAATAAGGATTTCCCAAGAACGCAATGTGACGACATCCAGCGTTATATAATTCATTTGTTGCAAGTTGTCCTCCTTGGTAATTGTCACAACTTACAATTGGAATTTGATCAGAAAGTGTACGATCAAATGAAATTATAGGAAGTCCAACTTTATCATATTCTGCAATATCTAAATTATGTGTGCCAGTGATAATGCCATCAACTTGATTAGCGATTAACATTCTAAGGTACTCTTGTTCTTTGTTTTTATTGTAATTTGCATTACATAGGATCATTTTGTAATTTTTTTCAAAAAGTTTCTTTTCGATATTAGCAACTAATTCTGCAAAAAAAGGATTATCAATACTAGGAATTATTACCCCAACTAAATTTGTTCGTTTACCTTGTAGTGAACGAGCGAGTGAGTTAGGTTGATAATTTAATTCTTTCATGGCTTGATAAACTTTATTTTTTGTTTGCTTGCTCAGGTATCCATAATTATTAATTACTCGAGAAACTGTTGTTGGTGAAACTCCAGCTTTTTTTGCAACATCAGTTAATTTAGGACGCATTATAGAGGCTCCTTCCTTACATTACATATCTGCTAAATTCCAATATGTTCCGTAGTAATTTAATTTCTGATCTGCTTCTAAAATAATTTGATTATTTTTACTATCGGTAAAATAACGTAAGGTCATTACATGTTCACCATTATTAATAAATATTTCAGCTAGTGAATGATCAATGAAAATGTCGAGATCTAAACTTTGATTTTTAGGTAATTCAATACAACGAGAAGTTCCATACTTTTGATTGAAACTAATGCCACAGTTAGCGCGATCAACCTCAAAAGTTCCTTTTTGAGTATCAAATTTTAATTGAAGACTGTTAGTTGAGGTTTTATCGCTAACTAAATGTAATGTTCCATTTTGATTAGCACTAATAGTTAGTTTCAATTCGTATTGTTGGGATGCATGTTTATGGATTATTTGGTGTCCATTAATATTTTTTTCAGAGTGAATGCTATGCCCATCTTTACGTAATTTGGTGATTGTATTTACAGGACGTTGAATTAAGTGGCCATTTTTCAATGAAAGTTGTTTAACTTGACTTAGACAATTAGCCCAGTTTTCATGATCAGATGGATAAGAAACATCTGGAAGGCCAACCCAACTAATTAGATAAACTTTACCATCTGGAGCGTTTATTGCCTGAGAAGCATAAACATCAAAACCATCATCTAGATTTAAAGGCTTTTTTTGTGTAGTAGTAAATTTACCGGAATCAAAGTGAAATTTTTCTCCAATAAAGTACATATTTGGATAAATATTCTGATATTCAGAAACATTATGTGATAAACCTTGTGGACAAAAGATTAAAATAGGTTGATCATCAATAAAGACTAAATTAGGACATTCAATCATATATCCCATATCATCAGATGTAAAATCAATATAACCTAAATCTTTCCATTGAGAAGTAATATCATCAGCAGTGAAAAGTGAAATTTTTCCTTTCTTTGTATCCTTATCTTGTGCACCAAGAATTGCATAGTACTTATCGCGAAAACGTAATATTTGAGGATCGCGAAAATGTTCTGTAACATGTTTTGGAGCATTAAATAATGGTTGAGGTATTTTAGTTATTTTTCCATCTTTATCCATCCAAGCACCATTTTGATATGAGTGTCGAATCCAGTTTTTATCACGAACATTGCCTGTGTACATTAAAAAAAGATTATCATCAATTGCCATTGCTGAGCCGGAATAAGCACCATGACTGTCATATTTAGAATCAGGTAAAATAGCGATTCCTTGATCTGACCAATGAACCAAGTCTGATGATTTCATATGATGCCATGATTTTAGACCATGAACGGCTCCGAATGGGAACTGCTGATAAAATACATGCCATTGATTATCGAAATATGAAAAACCATTAGGATCATTTAACAAACCTGAACTAGGGCGTATGTGATAATGTAATTGATACTTAGAAAGATCAGCTTGTTTTTGTAATTTTAATAATGTTTCAGCGTCCCACTGATTATATTTTAAATATCTTTTTTCGGTTGACCAATTCATAAAAATAAAACTCCTCTCATTATTGAAGACAATTTGTACTTATAGTAATTAAAATATTTATTTGTGTCAATCGTACAACAATTTATATTTACTTTAATTATAACATTGAATACGATTACATCATAAAAATAAAACATTTATGTGATAAACGTTTGACATATAAAATAAAAGGTTTATGATAGAGATATAATTTATAAAGCGTTTTCAAAAAGGAGGATATTCAACTATGGATCACAAGAAAGTTGCTTCAGAAGTAATTAAAGCTGTTGGCAAGGATAATATTGTTGCTGCAGCTCATTGCGCAACTAGATTGCGTTTGGTACTAAAAGATGATTCTAAAGTTAATCAAACCGCTTTAGATAATAATGATGATATAAAAGGAACGTTCAAAACGGATGGTCAGTATCAAGTTATTATTGGACCTGGGGATGTTAATAATGTCTATGATGAGTTTGTTAAGCAGACAGGTGTCAAAGAAGCGTCTACTGAAGATTTAAAAGAAATTGCTCAAAAAGGGAAAAAGCCTAATCCTATTATGGCATTTGTAAAACTATTATCTGATATTTTTGTTCCATTAATTCCAGCATTAGTTGCTGGTGGGCTATTAATGGCATTAAATAGTTTTATCACATCAGCAGGTTTGTTTGGACCAAAATCTGTAGTTCAGATGGTTCCTGAATTAAAAGCTGTTTCTGAAATGATTCAAGTAATGGCTTCAGCACCATTTATTTTCTTACCAATCATGGTTGGCTTTTCTGCTGCTAAAAGATTTGGGGCTAATCCATTCTTAGGTGGAGTAATTGGAATGATGATGACTTCACCAAGTTTAATTGATGGTCATTTTTGGAATTTGTTTGGAATGCATGTTTCCCAAACTCCTTATACTTATCAGGTAATTCCTGTTTTGGTTGCTGTTTGGGTACTTTCTATTTTAGAAAAATTCTTTCATAAACATTTACCAACTGCCGTTGATTTCACCTTTACTCCATTACTTTCGGTAATTATAACTGGATTTTTAACATTTATCGCAATTGGTCCAGTAATGCGTGAAGTTTCAAATTTGATTACTGACGGCATAGTATGGCTCTATAATACAACTGGTGCATTCGGAATGGGTGTCTTTGGTGCGGTTTATTCGCCAATTGTTTTAACTGGTTTGCATCAAAGTTTCCCAGCGGTAGAAGTGCAATTGATTTCGGCATTTACAGCACACCATCAAGGTGTTGGTGATTTTATTTTTATCGTTGCTTCAATGGCAAATGTTGCTCAAGGTGCCGCTACATTTGCAATTACAACTTTAACCAAAGATAAGAAGATGAAAGGATTATCTTCTTCAGCTGGGGTTTCTGCATTGTTAGGAATTACAGAACCTGCTATTTTTGGTGTTAACTTAAAATTGAAATTCCCATTCTTCTGTGCTTTAGTTGGTTCATGTATTGCTTCATTCGTTGCTGGAATTTTCAGAGTAGGAGCAATCGCTTTAGGATCAGCAGGATTTTTAGGATTTTTATCAGTTAATCCAAAATCAATCGTTGTATATATTATTTGTGAATTAATTAGTTTTGTTATTGCGTTTATTGTTACTTTTGTTTATGGAAAAACTCATGAACAATTAGTAAATCCAGTTCCTGTAGCTGCTTCAGAAGCTCAGGCACTCGAAATGAAAGAAGACGAAAAACCTATTCAAAAAGAAGGGATTTCTTTACAAAATGAAGTTATTGCAGCACCTGTAAATGGAACTGTTAAAGATTTAGCGAGTGTTGATGACCAAGTCTTTTCAAAGAAAATGATGGGCGATGGTGCAGCAATTATTCCAAGTGATAATACAATTTATGCACCAGTTAGCGGTAAAATTACAGTTGCATATGAAACTAAACATGCATATGGAATTCAATCTGATAAGGGCGCTGAAGTTTTAGTTCATATTGGAATTGATACTGTTAATTTAAAAGGAAAACATTTTGAAAGCTTTGTTAACCAAGGTCAAGTAGTCAAAAAAGGTGACAAATTAGGAACGATTGATGTTGATGCGGTTCAAAAAGAAGGATATGACCCAACAGTAATGACGGTAATTACTAATACTGCTAATTATATAAAGGTTGGTCATAGAAAAGTTGATGAAATCCATCATGGTGATGATTTTATTAAAGTAATCGCACATCAATAATAAGGAAAAGAGATCATAAATTATTATGATCTCTTTTTGTTAATAGATACGTTTTGGTAAAACCTTGTTATTATTTCTTAAAGATGTAAATAAGTACTATAAAAAGATTAAGTAATCGATTATAATAGCACTATGCTTATTATTTAACTATATCTAGATTTAAAATCTAGATATAGTTGACTTATTAAATATAATATATATAATTGAAGTATAATAAACTTGCTTAAGGAGAATTTGACATGGCAAAGATTAAAATTGTGACAGATTCATCTGTTCAATTAACACCTGCAGAAATTGAAAAATATAATATTACAATTGTTCCCTTAACTGTTGAAATTAACGGCGAAAACTTTATTGATGGTGAAACAATCACTCGTGAAGAACTTGTTGAAGAATTGAAGAGAGGTAATAAACCTAAAACAAGTCAACCACCTGTTGGTTTATTTGTAGATACTTTTGATCGTTTAGGTGAAGATGGTAGTGAAATAATTGCAATTACCTTATCTGATGTTTTAAGTGGAACATATCAAACAGCCGTGTCAGCTGCAGAAATGTCTAAATCAAGAGTTACTGTAATTAACAGTAAATCAACTGACCGTGGTGAAGCCTTTCAAGTGCTTGCGGCTGCTAGAGATGCTGAAGCAGGCAAATCAATTGAAGAAATTAAAAAACATTGTGAAGATATCTTGGAACGAACAACTGTAGATGTGTTAGTTGACGATTTAGATAATATTTTATCTGGTGGTCGTTTAGGTAAAATGGCTAGCATGCTTACAAAATTAATTAACTTAAAGGTTGTTGTCCGTTTGCGTGAAGATAAATTAGATATAGCTAAAAAGGGACGTAGTCGTAAAGTGTTCTTTAAATACTGTGATGAATTAAAGAAACTTCATGAAGATAACCCTATTCAAGAATTATCATTGTCAAATGTTGCATGTGATGAAGATTATTTAGAACGAGTTAAGGATGCAGTTTTGCCAGAAAATAGTAAAGATGCTAAATATATTGCACGATTAACAAGTCCTATTATTATGACTCATACTGGATTAAATGCAATTGGAGTAATAACTCTTGCAGAGAAGAAAGAACCAGAAGAATTTAGATAGTTATTAAAAACAGGGAACCAATTTGGTTCCCTGTTTTTATTTATGAATATGATAAATTCCAAGTTTTTGTTTTAATTTCAAAATGCGATAAACAGAACGGTTAATTTGTTTTTCTGAAATCTCATGATTTTGTACAGCCTTTTCAATTGCTGGGATTCCACTAGCGTAGTTTTTACTAATAAGCATATCATTGCCTGCTTTAACTGCAGTAACATCAGCGTTTATTTGTTTTTCTTGTGCAAATTTTGTAATAGCATCCATTCCTAAATCGTCAGTAATAATGATTCCACTATAATGCAAATTTTTACGCAAAAATCGATTTACTTTGGGTGATAATGATGCTGGCAATTGATTGTCTATCTGACTAATTAAAATATGAGAAATTAAAATTGCATCAACTTTAGCTTTGATTCCAGCTTTAAAAGGTAAAAGATCTTGCTTTTTTAGATCACTTAATGACTTGTCGCTTGTTGCAAATCCGGTATGTGTATCATTAGCGTTTCCATAACCTGGGAAATGTTTTAATGTAGCAACGACTTTTTCTTTTTGGATTGCAGGAACAACTTTTGAAATGTATTTTGCAGTTTCAGTGTAGTTTTTACCATATGTACGGTTGTAAATAAAACTGTTAGGGTCAGTTGAAACGTCTGCCACAGGTGCAAAGTTCCAATTTATGCCTAGGCTTTTTAATATTTTGGCAGTTTCTGTTGCTTCAGTTGTTTCTTGTTTTAAGTTTTGATTCAAGTTTAATGGAGATGGAAATTGCCGGTTGTTTGTTAATTGTGGGTTATCAGAAAGACGAGAAACGGTACCACCTTCTTGATCTGTTCCAATAAATAGAGGAATGCTGCTTACTTTTTGAAATTGATTAATCTTATCCTTAAAAGTTTGTTGAGTTTCGTTTTGAAAATCACTACCAAATAAGAGGATTCCTCCGAAATGATATTGCTGGATATCTTTTTCCATCTGAGCTGAATCGCCATTACTAGGAACAAAATACATTTGTGCAATTCGATCCCTTAAGGACATTCTTTTAACTACTTTCATTAAATTATTTGAATTTGATGCTTCAGTAGTATTAGATGAAAGTGATATTGAAGTAATGATGGTGATTATCGTTAATAATATAATATAAAGTCTTTTTCTCATTAGTAGTTGATCCTCCCATGAATTTTCAAAGAATATTATAAAAACTTTTAATGAAAATTGATACCCTATTCTTTAAAAAATGTTACGATTAGTTTACAATAAGGATGTAATGATAAAGAAAGAGAGCGGGTTTTGATGTCACAAAACAAATTACAAACAGTAGTTTTCTATCCAGATGGATCAGAAAAAGTTGCAAGTAAAGTTACTAATAATTCAAGTGAAAATAATGAAAAAAACCAATCAGTAAATTATTTCAAATGGTTGGTTAATTCATGGATTCACCCAGGTACTAAATGCCAAGGAGCAAAATGGTTTGGTATTACAACAATAATTGCTGAATTATTAGTATTCTTTGGCTCATTATATGCTTTCTTCCATAAAGTATTAGCTAATACAATGTTTGATATTGATAACATTTTTTATACATTAAATGGAAGTAAGTCAAATATTGCAGAACTTTTAGTTTATTCAAAATTATTTGGATATAGCTTAATTGCTGCAGCAATTATTCTCGGTGGTACATATTTGGTAAACCGTTACCTAGTATCTGGAGAAAAAGAAAGTTTTTGGGATTATATGAATCGTGTTGCACAATATTGTGGCTTAAACGTGATTTTTGCCCTAGTTATTTTAATTTTAGGATTAATTGGTACTGGCGGTCGTGTAATTTCAATTTTAACAATCTTTTCACTATTCATCTTTGGAATTGCAATTTTGATTGCAGTTGTAGGACATTCAAATGAAGAAGGATTAGATAAGGTTTATGCTGGAATTGTTACAGGCTTAATTATTGGTTTAGGATACTTTGTATTCTACATTTTAGCATCTCAAATCTTACTCCGAATTTTATCAATCGGAATGTCTGTTTTAATGCAAATGATGTTTAGTGGACAATAACCTCTACCATGGCAATTTGAATGTATTTTTACATTCATTGGTTATTTTGAGACTGTGACATTCGTCACAGTCTCATTTAATATGTAATTAAAAATATATCAGATGAGGTGAAAAAATGTTTCCTGAACGTTTACGAGCACTCCGACAGGGTAGAGGATTATCTTTACCTGAATTGGCAGATGCCTTAAATCAGTCTTTAACAGATTATCCACGAGAAAGA
This sequence comes from Ligilactobacillus cholophilus, assembly GCF_030389495.1. Lineage (NCBI taxonomy): Bacteria > Bacillati > Bacillota > Bacilli > Lactobacillales > Lactobacillaceae > Ligilactobacillus > Ligilactobacillus cholophilus. Next base: position 1,226,242 of record NZ_CP127832.1, on the reverse strand, counting down.
GCTAATACAGGCCCTCAAATTGGTAGTTGGGAAAGAGGCGTCAATGCTCCTTCGTATATCGAAATGATGAAACTGGCTGATTATTTTGATGTTTCATTGGATTTTTTGACAGGCCGTGAATATACGGAAATTGAACTTGATGATTTGTTTGTCTCTACTGCTAAATTGAATTTTGATGGTCATCAATTAAGTTCTAAAGATAAGATGGCTATTTATGGAATGATTAAAGGTTATTTGCATGGAAAACAGCTAGAAACTAATCATGAGAAGGTTCAAAGTGGTGAACTGACATTACCATTGGACAAAATTTAAATTTTGTTAATATAATGCTAGATTGGATAAAAAAGGATTTAAAATGTGTTACGGTTATGTAGAAATTTAAAAGATAGGGAGATTTTAATTGTTACATATTTTACAAAATTTATACGGACCATTTTTTGATTTAGAAAATTGGAAAATGGTAATTGAATCAGGACAAGATTGGATGATTATTTTTTCGTTGGTATTGATTGAATGTCTATTATCAGTTGATAATGCAATTGTACTAGCAGCTCAAACACAAAAATTACCAACAAAAGAAGAACAGGAAAAATCATTATTTTATGGTCTTTGGGGAGCATATTTATTTAGATTCCTTTTAATTGGTGTTGGAACATACTTAATTAAATTCTGGTGGATCAAAGTTATTGGTGCAGGTTACTTATTATACTTGTCTATAAAACATTTTTGGAAAATGGCTCATCCAGATTCTGAAAAAGAAGCTAAGAAACAAAAAACTAAAAAGAGAATACTACCATTATTCTTGTCAGTAGTTATTTCAATTGAAATGATGGACATCGTATTTTCTGTGGATTCAATTTTAGCTTCACTAGCAATTTCTCCTAACCCAGTTATTGTGTTAATTGGTGGAATGATTGGGATTTTATGTATGCGTGGAATCGCAGAAGTTATTATGAAATTAATGGAAAAAATACCTGAACTAGAAGTTATGGCATATGCATTAATTGCGATTATTGCAGTTAAACTATTTTTATCAATCCCAGCAATTGATATCGAAATTCCTGCTGGAGTATTTGGCATGATTGTACTTGCATCTGTCGTAATTACATTAATAGTTCATCAAATTAGAGCAAAGAAGATTCAAGAATAGAAAGTAAACTTGAAATTTTTTAAATTTTTCGGTAAAATGAATGGTTGTTAATGTCTGAAGGGAGGTTATTCATATGTCACAAAATACACATATCGGTGTAGCTAATGATCGTCGTCCAGTAAACCACAAGAACATTAAGAAACGTCGTAAGCAACATGAAGCTGTATTAGACTTCTTAAAGGAACGTGATGAAGCTGACAAGGCTGCTAAATAATTGAGCTAACGCGGTTATTGTGCCACGTGGAGCTCAGTAATAATGTGAGCTTTCTCGAGGAGTTACATTATTAAAAAGAGTTTCAATTAATTGAATACGATAAGAAGCTCCACATGGTCGCAGATGCGATTATGTGGCGTTTTTTATAATAATAAAGAATTTGTGACATGAATTAAATGGGTATTTTAGAAGTAACGCATCTTTCAATGAGCTTTGCAGATAAGCAGTTATATTCAGATGCGTCATTTAGTTTAAATAAAACGGATCATATGGGGGTTATCGGACAAAACGGTGCCGGTAAATCAACATTGATTAAATTAATTACTAAACAGATTTTTCCAGATGAAGGGAAGATTAAGTGGCAAAATAATATTAAAATTGGTTATTTAGATCAATATGCTCAAAACGCACATGATTTAACTATAATTGAATTTTTAAGAAGTGCTTTTAAGGACTTATATTTGTTGGAGAAGCAACAAGCCCAATGTTATACGGAATATGCAGAAAATTTAGATGAGAAATTATTAGATAAAGCGGGAAGAATTCAAGAAAAACTTGAAGCTGCTGATTTTTATAATTTGGATACTAAAATTGACCAAGTAATGCAAGGTTTAGGAATAAATGCTCTTGGAAAAGATAGGGAAGTTAGTCAATGTTCAGGAGGACAACGATCAAAAATTATTTTAGCTAAACTATTATTAGAAAATCCAGATGTATTATTGCTTGATGAACCTACGAATTATCTGGATACAGAGCATATTGATTGGTTAACTGATTTTTTGAATGACTTTAGTGGTGCTTTGATGGTTATATCCCACGATTACGATTTCTTAGAAAAAGTAACTAATACAATTATTGATGTAGCATGGGGAAAAATCACTAAATATACAGGGAGTTTTAAAGCTGCAATCAAACAAAAAGAAATAAAAAAAGAAGTGCAACAAAAAGCTTTTGAAAAGCAGCAGCAACAAATTAAAAAAGATGAGGCTTATATTAGGAAAAATAAAGCGGGAAGCCGCTCTAATATGGCAAAATCACGTGAAAAAAGATTAGCCAAAATGGAACGTATTACTCCTCCAAGTGATAATTTACAGGCTCATTTTAAATTTCCTTATATTGAAATATTATCGACAAATACTCTTACTGTTAAAGATTTAGTTGTAGGTTATGATAAGCCATTATTATCTCCAGTTACCTTTTCTATGACACATGGCGAAAAAATCGTTTTGAAGGGGTTTAATGGGGTAGGTAAATCAACTTTGATCAAATCGATTTTAGGACAAATTAAGACTTTTAATGGAACAGCAAAATTTGCTGATAATGTGACAATCAATTATTTTAATCAGGATTTAGTGTGGCAAAATCCACAGTTAACTCCATTGCAGATTATCCAAAATGAGTATCCAAAGTTAGAGCCTAAATTGATTCGTCAAAAATTAGCACGAGTTGGAATAAATGCTTCTAATATAATGAAACCAATTAAATTGCTTAGTGGTGGTGAACAAACCAAAGTTAAGTTATGTATGCTTGAATTAGTATCGTCTAATTTTCTGATTTTAGATGAACCTACTAATCATTTAGATGATGAAACCAAAAATGCCTTACAAGATGCATGTATTAATTTCCCAGGAAATATCATTTTAGTAAGTCATGAACCATCATTTTATGAAGAATGGGTTGATCATGTGTTAAATGTAGAGTCTTTACAAAAGAAAAATTAATTTGTTTTTTGAGTAAAAATTTGAAAAATTTACGGATTTAGGTATATTTATTATGTAACAAATAAAAGTGAGGAAATATTATGGAAAAGAAAAAGCGCCATTTATGGCTTTCTTGGTTAGTTGCAATTTTATTAGTAGGAGCAACTGTTGGGACATATGTATATGTACATCATTTAGAATCGATTAAAGAAGTGAAAATAACAAAACAAAAGAAAATCGATGAAAAAAATGAAAAAATAAACAAAAAGTTGATAAAAAAGCAAAAGAAAAATATGACAAAACCAATTTCATGGGACCAACCTAGTGAAACTTTGCCATATCCTGATATAAAAAAATACAAAAACTATAAAACATATAATCGAGTATGGTTATCAGTTGATTTAAAAGCAGAACGACTATATGTTCATCAAGGACCATATACTATTTATACAATGTATGCTTATGCTAATCGAGATTATGATGAGATGAGTGACAATCAAAGAACGCCAACTGGTATTTTCAAAATACATAAAAATCGAGGAACTGATTACTATGATGCACCAAAAGGATATTTCTATCATGCATGGCTATCTTTTGGTAAACATGGAAATTCTATGATTCAATCAGTTCCAACTACTGAAAATGGTGGCAAAATTAAGAAGATAACCGATGTCTTAGGTAAGCGATACAAGCATAAACATGTTGTAAAAACTAATGGTGCAATTTGGTTAAGTGCACCAGATGCCAAATGGTTAGTCGAAAATATTCCTGCTAAGACAATCATTATTATTCAAAGTCAAAAAGAAAAAACAGATCCTTATCAAACTTTGAAAAAGTATTATGAGCAGAAAAAAGATTAGTCGCAGTTAAGGTGATGAGAATGGAAATTAAAGTTAAAGACTTTATTGACGATATTGTAGATGGAAAATTTATTAATAGTGAAATGCAAGTTGCAATTGAAGATTTAGACTCTGCATTAAAACAAGTCATATCAGATTTTCAACTTTCTGTTTCACAAAATAAATTGAGTAAGCAGACACTTTTCGTACAGGGATTTAATGAAGAAATTCAATTTAGCTTAGAAAGTGGGATTATAAATCTTCCGTTTGCAAACATTAGTAAAGTAGATAATTTTTTTGAAAATCCAGATGATAACGCACCAGTGAACCTATATTTAATTACACAAGCAGACGATTTAAATGCATCTAAGTTTAGAATTGATGAAGTTTGTTCGATTGATGACTTAATAAACCATCCAGCTAAAACGGCATCGATGGTATCTGAGATGGTGCATAAAAACATCGAGGATATTCAAAAAAATATTGAAATGAAAACTGAAAATAAAAATTAGAAGGGTGTAAGATGGAACAACACGTTTTAGATATTCAAGAAGGATTTAATTTTCGTGATATTGGTGGTTATGAAACTAAAGATGGTCAAATAATTAAATTGCATAAGGCAGTTCGTTCGGGAATGCTTTATAATCTTAATCAACATGATTTAGACTATTTAAATGATTATGGGGTTAGAGTAGATATTGATTTTCGTTCAAAAGAAGAACAAGAATCTTTTCCTGATAAAGTTCCAACAGCAGCTAAATATATCTCAGATCCGGTTTTTCCTGCAGATGAAACTAATAGTACTGAAAAAGCACAATTGCGCAAAAAGGCATTTTTAGAAGATCCTAATGCAGGTTATAAAAATATGATTCAGTCATATAAAGATATTGTTCTAGCACCAAGTGCACATAAAGCTTATCGCCTCTTCTTTGATGAATTATTAGCAAATACTAATGAGGATGAAGCAGTATTGTTCCACTGTACAGCTGGAAAAGATCGAACAGGAATGGGTGCAGTTTATCTAATGAGCATATTAGGTGTTCCATTTGAAATAATCCGTAAAGATTATTTATCTTCAAATAAACATTTAATTATTAATCAACAAAATAAACAAGAAATGTATAAAGACTTAGGAGAGGTTTTCCTAAAAAATATTGAAGCTTTAACAATGGTTTGTGATGAATACCTGGATACTGCATTAAATATCATTAAGAATGAATATGGATCGATTGTAAAATATCTAGAAGATGTTATTAAAGTAACACCTGAACAACAAAAAGATTTAAAGAAAATTTACTTAATAAATAGATAGTTTTTTCAAACATACCATGTAAAAGGTGGTATTATTAGTTATATAAACTTTATTGAGAAATGGGGAATGACTAAATGTCAAGTGGTCAGGCGATAATCAACTTGATTATTGTAGTGATCGTATTTTACTTTGCGGCGTTTTTTGTATCCGCGGAATTTGCAATTGTTTCTGTACGTAAAAGTGCGATTGAAAGTGCTTTGGAAGAAGGCAAGGGAAACAAAAAGAAATTAAAACTAGCATTGCAAATGGTCACGAATATGAATGAGTACCTGTCAACGACTCAAGTAGGGGTTTCAACGACTGGAATCATTTTAGGTTGGATTGGTGCAGATACTCTTTCGCAAGTTTTAACAAACTTATTTGGACATTTACCAATAAATCATGCAACTATTGTAGCTGTTAGTGCAGTTTTAGGGGTTGCAATTTTAACTTATTTAGAAGTTGTTTTAACGGAAATTGTTCCTAAAAATATTAGTATTGATATGCCAATGAAAATGATGATGTTCATTGTTAGACCATTACATTATTTTCATGTGATTTTTTATCCATTCGTTTGGTTACTAAATGCTTCAGCTTCTGGAATTGTCAAAATGTTAGGCTTAAAACCGGCTGGCGAAGAAGAAGACGTAATGTCGCAGAATGAAATTTTAAACGTTTCTAAAAACTCTGTTGACAGCGGAGCAATTGATCAAGAAGATTATGTTTATATGGAACGGGCTTTTGAATTTAATGATAAAGTGGCCAAAGACATAATGGTTGATCGAACAAGTTTAGAAGTTGTAGATGTTACTGACACAGTACGTGATGTAATAAATAAATATTTACAGACAAAATACTCACGTTATCCAGTTGTTGCTAACAATGATAAAGATAATATTTTAGGCTATGTGTACATTTATGATATGATTCGTCAAGCTCAAGTTGATGATACAGTTAAGGTTGCTCGTGTAATGCGGACTGTTATTACAGCCCCAGAAATGACACCAATTCAAAAACTATTACAACAGATGATTAAAAAACATGTACCATTAGTTGTGATTTTAGATGAATATGGTGGGACTAGTGGGATTGTAACTGATCGCGATATTTATGAAGAATTATTTGGAACGGTAAAAGATGAGGCTGATGATGTTTCATCTGATGATATTATCTCCAATAAAGATGGTTCATACACAGTTTCTGGGAAAACGACATTATATGATTTTGAACGTTTCTTTAAGTTTAAAGACAAAGAATTTCAAGAATCAGATAGTGTTACACTAGCGGGTTACTTACTTGAAAATTACAAAGTCAAATTAGGAACAAAAATTACGCTTGGAAATGTAGAAGTTGAAGTTACTGATTTTAAGCGTAATTACATTGATTGGATGAAAGTAAAACCTTTAAAAAAGAATGAAAAATCAGAATAAAGGAAAGGTTATGGTGGGAACCATGACCTTTTTTTGTTAAAAAGGAGGGCAAAAAATGGTATTAAAACGCATGTTAGAACTTCAAGGTGGAGTTAATTTTCGCGAACTTGGAGGATATCATACAATTACGGGTAAGACTGTTAAATATCATAAGCTATTACGTTCAGGTAATATGAATGATTTAACAGATCAGGATTTAAATTATCTATATAATTATGGTTTACGAATTGATGTAGATTTACGTTCAGAATCAGAAGTAGAATATTATCCTGATCGTTATCAAAAGGGAACAGCGTATGTAAATATACCTGTTTATCCTTTTAGTAAAGATGTATTTAAAAATTTAGGAATAGTAAATTATATGAAATTAAAGTTAGATAATAATAATTATGCTGATCAAAGTTATGTTCAAATGCTTGTTGATAAGCATGCATGGTGTGCTTATCGCAAAGTCTTTGATTTGTTGTTAGCTAATGAAAAAGAAAATCAAAGTTTAGTTTTTCATTGTACAGCAGGGAAAGATCGTACAGGAGTAGCTGCATTTTTAATTTTAAATGCTCTTCAAGTTAAACCTGACGAAATATTAAACGATTATTTGTTAACAAACTTATTTTTTCAAGGTAATTCTGCAAAAGAAATCAATGAATTAGTAACAAATGATCAAAGAAATGCTTTGGCAGATAAATTAAATGCTAATTTAGCTGTTAGTGCTGATAATTTTGCTATTTTAGAAAAAACATGTAATGTAGTAGCTTCATCAATGGATGATTATTTAAAAAAATATTTGAATTTAGATGCAATCCAATTAAAAAAATTACGTTCGATTTATTTGGAGTAAAAATTCAAAATATTCAATATAAAATTAAATATAAACAGATAATTAGAAAAAATATTCGTAAATGATATTTTTAAAGAGAAAATACTTGAAATTTGTACGGATTTTTTGTAATCTATATAGCAACAAATTATTTTTGAAGGAGATCAGAGAATGTCAAAATGGGATACTAAATTTTCAAAAAAAGGTTTTACATTTGATGATGTATTATTAATTCCTGCTGAAAGTCATGTTTTACCAAATGAAGTTGATTTGAGTGTAGATTTAGCTGATAATTTGCATTTAAATATTCCGATTATCAGTGCAGGAATGGATACAGTTACGGAATCACGGATGGCAATTGCAATGGCTCGTGAAGGAGGACTTGGTGTAATTCATAAGAATATGTCTGTTGAACGCCAAGCAGAAGAAGTTCGCAGAGTTAAACGCTCAGAAAATGGAATTATTGATGATCCATTCTATTTAACTAAAGATAATACTGTAACTGAAGCAGAAAACTTAATGCAATTGAACGAGATTAGTTCTGTGCCAGTAATTGATAATGAAGAAAACCGTAAGCTTTTGGGAATCATTACAAGTCGTGATGTACGCTTTATTAAAGATCATTCTCAAAAATTAAATGATGTAATGATTAAAGAAGATTTAGTTACTGCTAAAGAAGGCACATCATTAGCAGAAGCACGAGATATTCTTAAGAAAAATAAGATTGAGAAACTTCCTTTGGTTGATGGTCAAGGCAGTTTATCTGGATTAATTACATTAAAAGATATTGAAAGAGTAGTCGAATTTCCAAATGCTGCTAAAGATGAACAAGGACATTTATTAGTTGCAGCTGCTGTAGGAGTTACAAGTGACACATTTGAACGTGCTGCAGCATTATTAGATGCAGGAGCAGATGCTTTAGTAATCGATACTGCACATGGTCATTCTGCAGGTGTCTTACGTAAAATCAAAGAAATTCGTGAACATTTTCCACATGCAACATTGATTGCAGGAAATGTTGCAACAGCAGAAGCTACACGTGATTTATATGAAGCTGGTGTTGATGTAGTTAAGGTTGGTATTGGACCTGGTTCAATTTGTACAACAAGAATTGTTGCAGGTGTTGGTGTACCACAATTAACAGCTGTTTATGATGCAGCAAGTGTAGCCCGAGAATATAATAAGGCAATTATTGCTGATGGTGGAATTAAATATTCTGGTGACATTGTAAAAGCTATTGCAGCTGGTGGTAATGCAGTAATGTTAGGTTCAATGTTAGCGGGTACAGAAGAAGCTCCAGGTGAAACAGTCTTTTATCAAGGTCGTCGTTTCAAATCATATCGTGGAATGGGAAGTTTAGGAGCAATGGACTCAACTCATGGTTCATCTGATCGCTACTTCCAAAGTGCTGTAAATGAAGCAAATAAATTAGTTCCAGAAGGAATTGAAGGCCAAGTTGCATATAAAGGTCCGGTTTCAAGTGTTCTTTATCAAATGGATGGTGGATTACGCGCAGGTATGGGATACTGTGGTGCTCCTGATCTTAAAGCATTACGTGAAGATGCTCAATTTGTACAAATTACAGGTGCTGGGTTACGTGAATCTCATCCACATGATGTTCAAATTACTAAAGAAGCACCAAACTACTCAAGAGATTAAAAATAAAAAGACTATGTTTTAAAACATAGTCTTTTTTTTATATAAAGTGATGTTTTTTCATATAAACAAACAGCCAAATCATAAAGGCAATATTTAATACAATAATTATTAACCATGCCCAATGGTTATTCATTAACGGTAAATTAACGTTCATTCCAAAAAATCCAGTAATAATAGTTGGAATAGTTAATAACAAGGACCATACTGTAAGGAACTTCATGGTATCGTTCAAGTTATTATTCAAAATATTATTAGATGTTTTAGAAAGCATCTCAGTTACTTCATTTGAAATTTTTACCATTTGAGATGATTGATTCGATTCAATTAGAATATCATCTAATCTTTCTAAAGCGGCTGTAGTAAATTTAGAAGACAATGGAGTCTTATTCAAACTCTCAAGCATCATTAAATTTGTACTAATACTACTAGAAAGATATACTAAACTTTTTTCAATTTGTGCTAATTCTCGTAAATCACGGTTAGCAATTTCGCTATTCAATGCACGGTCTAGTTGGTTTCGTTCAGTATTAATTTGAGTAAGTGCACGTTGAAAATATTGAGTAGAATGAAATAAAAACAACATTACAAATTCTACAATATTTTTAACATTTTCAAGACGATTGTGCATGTCAGATTCCACAAATTGATCAAACACATAATTTGTTCGATGTGTGTGAAATGTAAAGACTGTTGATTGATAAATCAAAAAGACGATTGGACGTGTTGTAAAGTGATTAATTTCAACACTGGGCCATAACGGAACGTCGTATACCAGCAAATGACTATCAGTGTGTTCATCATAGTCATAGTGCGGACGTTCATTTAAGTCAGAAATATATGATGTAATTTCTGGTGTTAATTTAAAAGTCTTTTTTAATTCACGAATATCAGCTTCATCAATATCAACAACATCTAGCCACTTAAAATTATTAGATGCTAATTCTGGTAAATCCTCGTGTTTGATCAAAATGTTTCACCTCTTTAAACAATATCTTTATTATTGTAACAAAAAAACGAGAGGGAATGAATAAAAAAATTATTTTTCTTGAGTCATTTTACCATCAATTATGTTATAGATATTATCAGCAAATTTACGTAAACGAAGATCATGAGTTACTACAATGACAGCACGTTGTTGTGTATGGGCTAATTCAGCAAGGATTTTACCAACTTCTTCAACGCGTTCAGTATCTAAAGCGGCAGTTGGTTCATCAGCTAATATTATTTCGGGATTAGGATAAAGAGCACGTGCAATGGCTACTCTTTGACTTTGTCCTCCTGATAACTCATCAGGATACTTATTGATTAAATTATTAATACCTAATTGTTTAAGTAATGCTGTTAATTGATCTGCTGACATGTTATTTTTCTTTTTTATTTTATCAACTAATTTAAATTGATCCGCAACAGTTAAATAAGGGACTAAATTGTATGATTGTAATACAAAGCCAATATGATTAAGACGAATTTTTTCACGCTGTTTGCTGGTTAGTGTTTGAACGTTTTTGTCATTAATTAGAACTTTGCCACTAGTTGGAGTTTGTAAACCACCTGCAATTGTTAAAAAGGTGCTTTTACCTGAACCTGATGGTCCTAAAATGAGTGAAAGTTTTCCATAATCAGCACTAAAATTAATATCAGTTAAAGCATTAACTTGAGCACTTCCTTGTCCAAAAATTTTATTCACGTTTTGTAATAATAACGTAGCCATATTAAAACTCCTTTCTACCCGATTACTTTAATTGGATCAATCTTCAAGATAGTCCAGATTGGTAAAATAGCACCTAATATAGATGTAAGTGTTAAACCTAATCCGACTGCACTTAGTATAGGAAGATTAAATGTCATTGGTACACTAGCTGGAATAAAGATACTTGTAAGGTATGTTAGTAATGCTCCAATTAAAATTCCGCTAATAACTAATATAAGTGATTGTGAAATTGTATTAATTACTAAAGTTTTAGCAGGAATACCTTGTGCTCTTAAAACAGCATAGTTTGGTAATTTTTGATTTGTAATGATATATAAGAAAATTGCAATTACAATGAGAGAAATTACCATTAAAAAACCAATCATAAATTCAAATGTTGTATTTTGTGCAGTATATCCAGGTAAATTATTTATAAACTTATTAATAGAATAAACTTGTAAATCGGAAGAATTTACTTTATATGAAGTTGATTTAGTAACTAATGCATTACCAATGAAATTAGTGTTTAAATTACTAATTTCATTCCATTCGCTTAAAAAACCATAAACAATAGGGGAAATATTAATTTTGGCGTTATTAGTAAATCCAACTATTTGGTATTTTTGTTCAAGAGAGTTTAGTTTAATCCATTGATTAAGTTTATATCCATCATTTTGAAAAGAAGAATCTAAAACAACTTGATGATTATTTTTAGGTAAATGTCCACTGGTCAATTTCATATCTTGATAGATAAATTGTGAAGATTTTATACCAATAAAAGTTGCAGAAATTTTTTGGGCATTAGGATGCTTAACAACAACATTAGCTTGTCCAATTAATGCTTCATTTTTGCCTTGTTTAAGTTGTTTTCCTTGTTGTTTAGTAATAAAAGACTGTCGCATACTGATATTTGAATTTTTATTTAATACAATTTGTTGAGCATGCCAGGTATCAATTGCTGCAGTATTCTGACTTGAGAGTCCTTGTGCTAGGCTTGTTAAAATAAAAATTAAATAACTAATTAAGACAACCATAGAAATAACGAGACTATATCTAAGTTTTTCATGTTTAATTTCTTTAAGTGCTAAGAACATAACTATTACTCCTTCATATTTTGAATAATATTTGCAAAACGATTTAAGTAAAATGTGTGATGCGGATAATCTAAGAAAATCTCACGTAAAGTTTCGTGACTTAATGTGAAAATTATCCATTCCTTTTTAGTAAACTTTATAGTAGATATAAATGGATGTAGCAATTGTTCATTGCTTTTAAAATGCATTCTAAATAAATCAAAATAAGAACTAGAATTAGCTTCAGCAATAAATTTTTTCATTTTATCGATTAAAAATGAAGAATCTTGAAAATTCTCAAGAGATAAATCATTATGAAGTTCTTTAAATGCTTTATTTAATAAATATTGATAAGCATCCTCTAAATTATCAAAATATTTATAAAATGCTCCACGAGCAATTTCAGCTTTTTTTGACAATTCGGGCGACTTGAGCATCATTGATTGAATAATGAGAAAATTCGATTAGAAGAGCTTGTTCAATTCGTTGTTTTTTTAAATTATTTAAATGTTCAAAAGTAGTTGTAGGCATAATTTCCTCCTGGTTGACATTGTGTCACTTTTTAATTTGATTATATTATTTAAGGTGACACTTTGTCAATTCTTTAAATTTACTTGTTATTCTTTGATGTTAGGTGTAAATATTAGTTGCTAAATGATATGATTGTACTTGAAAATATATGAGTTAAGGGATAGGTTATGAAAAAAGAAACAAGACGTAAAATTTTCTTATATACTGCAGTAACATTTGGGATTATATTAGCTCTTGGATTATTGACTCTTTTAATTCAAGATTATTATCCTCAAATTAAAGAACTATTTAATCCAAATGCTGATCGGGCATATTTGAAACAAGCATTTCGTCATCACGGATTAAAGGATGCATGCTTGTTAATTGGATTAACGGCAATTTTAACAGCAATTCCAGGAGCACCTGTGGCTGTAATATGTATTTTTAATGGAGTATTATATGGGCCATGGGCTGGAATTTTAATGAACTTAATTGGGTATGTTTTAGGAGATTTATTAGTAGTTTACTTGTTGGCTCATTTTAACTTTATTAAGAAATCAAAGAACTTTAAGAAACAAATGGCTTCATTTAAACGCTTTAAGAATCCAGCTTTAGCGATCATTTTGGGATATGCAATTCCATTTATTCCATCAAGTTTTACTAGTTATATGGCGGTTAAATTAAAAATGAAATTGTCGAAATTAATAACATGTATTGCAATTGGAACATTACCAACATCATTACTTTATGCATTTGGTGGTGATGCTGTATTTAAAGGAAATACATTAAGAATGATTATCGCAGTAGTATTAATTGTTATTATTTTTGCTGGATTAGTAAAAATTTATCATGAATTTAGTAAAAAAAGACGCGAAGATGAAGTTTTAAAATAACAAAACTGTTACAAAATAAGGGTTTAAAGTAGCGAAAAAGACATTTAAAGATGTTTTTTCGCTATTTTTTTAATAAAAAATAATTTTTTTGAGCAAAATAAGTTTGAATATTAGGCAAAAAGTGCATTTTTTGTCATATTTTAGAGAATTTCTACAAATACCATAGGTAAGGGAATAAGCTGATATATATAAAAATATATTGTTGAAATTTGTTGCGAATTATTACAAGAGTAATATAAATATTACAGAAATGGGGGAAATAGTAATTCATTTGCTATTTTATTGTTACACAGACCTCTTATACTAAACTATGTTGTTTCGATGGAAGGCGAAACAAAGTATAGAGTTTAGTAAATAGATAAGACAAATTTTACAGGAGTGAATTTAATTTATGAAGAATATGAAAAAATTATTTGTAACAGTTGCTACAGCTTTAGGAGTTACTACTGTTAGTGCCGCAGCAGTTAATGCTGATACAATTACAGTAAAAAGTGGTGACACACTTTCAAAGATTGCTAAAGAATACAATACATCAATTTCAAGCCTTCAATCATTAAATAGTTTATCAAACATCAACATGATTTATGCTGGTCAACAATTGAAGGTTAATAATAATGGTGAACAACAAGTTGCAACAACAACTGCTGTGAATAATGGAACAGCAAGTCAAGCTACACAAACAACTCAACCAGCTGCTCAACAAGTTTCATATAACACAACTACTACATCAAATAATAATCAAACAAGTAGTAACAATAACTACTCATCAAATCTTTCAAGTAGTGAAGAAGCAGCACGTGCATGGATTGTTGCACGCGAATCAGGCGGTAACTACAACGCACGTAATGGTCAATACATTGGTAAATATCAATTAAGTGCATCATACTTAAATGGTGATTACTCAGAAGCTAACCAAGATAAAGTTGCTGATGAATATGTAACTTCACGTTACGGTTCATGGCAAGGTGCACAACAACACTGGCAACAATGTGGTTGGTACTAAAATAAAAGAATTAAGAGAAGCTATGACACTAGTCATAGCTTTTTTATTATAAAAAAAATAACTTTTTATATTTTTAACAAAAATCATAGCATTCAAAGTTAATGTAAGATAAGATAATTATATAGGAAGTTAGGTGGTGTCAAGATGCGAATTTCAATTGTTTTAATTATTTTATTACTAATTGTAATTGGGTTTTTGATGATTTACAATTCATTTGGAATGAAGGAACGAGATGCCATTTTAATGAGAATTATAATTACTATTTTAGGGATTTTGAGTTTATGCGCCGGCGTTTATTTGTTTGTGCGTTATATTACAAGATAAATTCAAAAGAATGGAGAGAATTATATGGCAAATGAACCTAGTCCAGTAAAAGCATATATTGCATGTAGTTGGTTTACACCTGAACAACGTGCGCAGTTAGAACAAGGATTAAAAGCAATCGAAGCAAATCCTTCAGTTTCACGAGAATTTTCTCATTTTCCATTAGATCATCAATATAAAGGTTTAGATGTTAATGAACATCCTGAATTAATTCATGATGTTGAATGGCAAAATCGGACATATGTTTCTGATATTGAAGGAATGATGGGAGCAGATCTTGGAATTATGTTATACAATCCTGCTCAAATTGATGACGGTGTAGCTTATGAAATGGGATATTTACGCGCATCAGGAAAGCAAACAGTAATGGTAATTCCAGATGATGCTGATGAACCATTAAATTTGATGGTTGCAATTGGTGTTACACGTATTATTAGAATGAAAGAATTAGCAACTTTTGATTTTCGTCATGTAACTAGTGGAACATATAATGGCGATGTATATTAAAATGGTGAAGGAGGATTTTTGATGAGTTTAAAAGAATTTACTAAAGAAGAATTAAAGCAATTCGATGGCAAAAATGGTCACAAGGCATATGTTGCAATCGAAGGTGATGTTTATGATGTTACAGACATCCCAGGGTGGAAAAATGGTGAACATCATGGGAATTTAGCTGGAAATGATGTAACTGATGCACTTTTAAATAAGTCACCTCATGGAACACGAGTACTTTCAAAATTAACAAAAGTTGGTAAACTAATTTAAAATTATTTTTAAAAAGAAAAGAGATGGAATATTTATTTCCATCTCTTTTTTGATATAAAAAGAACTATGATTAATCATAGTTCTTTAAATTTATAATTTAAATTTTAGTACCAGTTGTGTGATAACCAGAAGTTCTTAGCGTTTACCCATGAACCGTAACGACCTTTTACATAACTGTCAGCAGTTCTATCTTGGTTTGCTTTTGAAAGGTCACCGTTTAAGTAGTTAATATCTAATTGGTAAGCACCATAGTAACGACCATTACGAGCTTCGTAGTTACCACCTGATTCGTGTTGGATAATCCATGCACGTGCTGAAGCTTCATCACCTGAAACATTTGATGTGTAACTTTGTGTTGAAGTTTGTTGTGTGTTTTGTTGTGTACTTTGTGTTGATGTAGCAGTTTGAGTTGCTGCTTGCATTTGACTGTTGTTTGTTGTTGATTGTTGTTGAGCAACGTTTGTTGTTGAAGCTTGTGCTGTGTTTTCAGCGCTAACTTCTAACTTTTCACCAACAAAAATCAAGTCAGGATTATCAAGGTTGTTCATTTCTTGAATTTTATTAACAGTTGTGTTGTACTTTTCTGCAAGTTCTGAAACTGTGTCACCAGCTTGAACAGTGATTGAGTCAGCATTTGCAACAACAGTAGCACCTGCAATTGAACCTGTTAATGCTGCAGCAGAAACTAAAACCTTTTTCATCTTCATAAATATATCCACTCCTAAAAATTTCTATCTTCTATCTGTTTATTTTTCAATTTATATTAATTTATGTAATTGATTTGAAAAATAAAAAACCGACGTTTTATCGATTCAACGATTAATAGTATACGAATTTAATATAACAACGATGTAGCACTTATATTACTAATTATTACAAAATGCATTTATTTTGTAATAAAGCGCCCATAATCTTTGATATATAAGGATTTATAAATTTTGAAATAATTGCTTTTTTTATGAAATTTTTTCAAAATAATGCGAATTTTATTTGAAAAAGAGCAATTTTTTTCGCTCAATGTAACAAAATAAGGTATAATTTAACGCAAAAGTAATAGAGAATTACGGAGGAATATTGGATGGCAAAAATTTTATTGTTAAATGCTGGAAGCTCATCAGTAAAATGGAAAGTTTTTGAATTAACGAATGAAAAGATGATCGCTGAAGGTGAAGTGGAACGGATAAATACACCTAAGGCAATGATTACTATTAAATATAATGGCGAAAAGATTGTTAATAATGAACCTGATTTAGGATATGAAGCATCCGTTCGATTAATTTTAAAGAAAATCCAAGAATTAAAAATTGCGACATTAGATGAAATTTCTACGGTTGGTCATCGTGTTGTTGCTGGAGGTCGACGTTTTACTAAAGCAACAAAAATTAACGCAGAAGTTTTAGAAGAAATCAAAAATTTAAAGGATTTTGCACCATTACATAACCCACATGAAGCTCATTTTATTGAGTTAATGCAAAAAATCTTACCAGATGTTGATCAATATGCTGTTTTTGATAGTGTGTTTTTCACTGATATGCCGGAAATGAATGCAATTTATAGTTTGCCATATGAAATGTCTGAAAAATATGGTATTCGGCGTTATGGGGAACATGGAATTAGTCATGGTTATTTAAGTAAAAGAACTGCTGAAATTCTTGATCGTCCACTATCAGAATTAAAAATTATCACTTTACATTTAGGAAGTGGAGCATCAGTTGCAGCAATTAAAAATGGAAAAGCCTTTGATAGTTCAATGGGCTTTACACCACTTCCAGGACTAACAATGGGAACACGTTCAGGAGATATTGACCCTTCAATTGTACAATTCTTAATGGATAAAGAAGGTATGTCTGCTGATGATGTAATGAATTTATTAAATGACAAATCAGGGATTTTAGGAATTTCAGGATTTAGTTCTGATATGCGCGATATTGAAGCTAGATGTGCTCAAAATGATGAGAGAGCAGCACTTGCTCGTGAAATCTTTATTAATCGTGTAGTTAAATATGTTGGAAGTTACTATACTGAATTAGGTGGTATTGATGCTATTGTATTAGCTGGTGGCATTGGGGAACATCAAATTGACTTGCGTGCTGATTTATTGAAGGAATTAAGTATTTTAGGAATTCAAGTTGATGCTCAAAAGAATCAAGCAAATCAAGAAGGAATTATTTCGCCAGATGATGCAAAAGTTAAAACGTTATTAATTCCAACAAATGAAGAATTAGCAATGGTTCAACAAATTAAAAAAGTTTTATAGGATATTTTTTAAGACGTGAATTTATTCGCGTCTTTTTATTTATGTATTATATTGTTAAGTGTCAAACTTAATGTACGGTATTTGTAAATATATTTTAATTTTATAAATCTGTTTTTGGTGTATAATCATTAAAAACGAATATTATTTGAAAATAATTGAGGTGTTTTTTGATGAAAAAAATTGCAATTGTAATGGGAAGTATTTCGGACTGGGATACAATGAAACATGCTGCTCAAATTTTAGATGAATTGAACGTTGATTATGTAAAAAAGGTTATCTCTGCACATAGAATGCCAGATGAAATGTTTTCATTTGCAAAAAATGCTTCTAAAAATGGAATTAAAGTAATTATTGCAGGTGCTGGTGGAGCAGCACATTTGCCAGGAATGATTGCAGCAAATACATTAGTTCCTGTGATTGGAGTTCCTGTACAAAGCCATGCTTTAAATGGATTAGATTCGTTACTTTCTATTGTACAAATGCCAGCTGGAGTATCAGTTGCAACAATGGCGATTGGAAAAGCAGGTGCAAAAAATGCAGCACTGATGGCAGCACAAATATTAGGTATTAACGATCAAAAGATTGAACAAAGATTAACTGAATATCGTGAAAGACAAACTTCTCAAGCAATAGAAAGCAGTGAAAATCTT
Organism: Ligilactobacillus cholophilus; assembly: GCF_030389495.1. Taxonomy (NCBI): domain Bacteria; kingdom Bacillati; phylum Bacillota; class Bacilli; order Lactobacillales; family Lactobacillaceae; genus Ligilactobacillus; species Ligilactobacillus cholophilus. The sequence goes on along the minus strand of NZ_CP127832.1, from coordinate 1,207,977 downwards.
GAATAATAGTATAAAAATCGGAAGTACAATTGGTATTATTGGCGGAGGACAATTAGGTCAAATGCTGGCACAATCAGCAAGACAAAGTGGTATGAAAGTTATTATTTTGGATCCACAAAAGGATTGTCCAGCAGCGTTATTTGCAGATGGGCAAATTGTTGCTGATTATTCAGATGAGGCAGCAATAAGAAAGTTAGTAAGTAAAGCTGATGTACTAACATATGAATTTGAAAATGTGGATTTAAATATATTAGAAAAAATTCAAAATAAAACTCTTTTACCTCAAGGTACACACTTATTGAAAATTACTAAAGATCGTTTGAATGAGAAGAACTTTTTAAAAAATTTAGGTTTAAGGACAGCGGAATTTAGTAGCATTAATACAGAAAAAGAACTAAAGAATGCTTTAGATGAATTTGGATATCCTAGTTATTTAAAAACTTGTGAGGGTGGATATGATGGTAAAAATCAAATGCAATTAAAATCAACTAGTGATTTTGATAAAGCTACAACGATTCTACAAAAGGGACCATGCATTTTAGAGAAAAAAGTTATTTTTAAAATGGAATGCTCTGTAATGGTTGGCAGAAATGTTGATGGAGAAGTTAGTGTATTTCCAGTAAGTGAGAATATTCATCGTAATCAAATTCTTCATGAAAGTATTGTTCCTGCAAGAATTTCAGAAAAATTACAAAATGAGGCACAGTTAATTGCAAGAAAAATAGCTGAAGCATTAAATTTGTGTGGGATTTTGGGAATTGAAATGTTTATTGGTGAGGATGATAATGTTTACGTCAATGAATTGGCTCCACGACCACATAATTCTGGACACTATTCCATTGAAGCATGCAATTATTCTCAATTTGATATTCATAATCGTGCTATTTGTAATTGGAAAATGCCTGAAATAAAACTATTAAAGCCAGTAGTAATGGTAAATGTATTGGGGCAACATTTAGAAAAAGTGAAAGCTTTAGTGCCACATAATGAAGAATATCATTTTCATGATTATTGGAAAACTGAAGCAAGAGTTGATCGTAAAATGGGACATGTTACAATCTTAACAAATGATATAGAAAAAACTTTAAATGATATAGAGAAAACTAACATTTGGGATTGATGAGTTAGTTTATAGTAAATATGGTAATTATAAATTATTTTCAGCAAAAGACGAACAATATACACTAAAATAGTGATTTAGTAGTGACAAATTTACTAAATCACTATTTTTTTGTGAAAATAAACTGAATGTAAGCGTTATTCGTTGTTGACATAGTTCGTGTTTTTGTAATAACATAGGTCTTGTAAACAGATACAAAAAAATATTTCGTTTAAAAACGAACGTTTCAAAGAGGAGATTACTGTGAAAGTTAAGAAGTTATACATGGGAAAAGCAAAGGAAGTTTGGAGTACTGAAGATGAAAATGTACTACAAATTGTCTATCTCGATCAAGCAACAGCATTTAATGGTAAAGAAAAAGATGAAATTGATGAAAAAGGAATTATTAATAATAAAATCTCAAGTTTAATTTTCAAATATTTGAACAAAAATGGAATTAATACTCATTATTTAAAAACAATTTCTGATAACGAAGAATTAGTTAAAAAGGTTGAAATCATTCCATTAGAAATGATTACTCGTAATTACTCTGCGGGACATTTTGCAAGTCGTTTTGGCGTAAAAGAAGGCATTAAGTTTGAAACACCTGTAGAAGAAATGTGTTATAAGAGTGATCCGCTGGATGATCCAGAAATTAATGAATCACAAGCAGTAGCATTAAAAGTAGTGACTCATGAAGAATTGGAAAAAATGTGGGAAATATCGCGTAAGGTAGATAAACTATTAACACCAATTTTTAGTGAAGCAGGAATGACTTTGATTGATTTTAAATTGGAATTTGGAAAATTGCCAAATGGTGAAATTATTCTTGCTGATGAATTTTCACCAGATAATTGTCGCTTATGGGACCAAAAAACACAAGATCATTTAGATAAAGATGTTTATCGTAGAAAGTTAGGCTCATTAACTGCTGCATACAAAATTGTATTAGATAGACTTGAAAAAGTGATAGGAGAATAGAGATGAAAATAAGACTTTTTGTAAATATTAAATCTTCAGTATTTGACCCTCAAAGTAAAGAAATCACAGAGGCGGCTCAAACATTAGGCTTTGAAAATGTTGCTGATATTAAAGCAGGAAAGTTCTTTGATATTAAGTTAAAAGATCAAAAGATTGATGAAGAAATGATCAAAAAATTAGCAGAAAATCTATTAGTTAACTTTAATTTAGAAACATATCATTATGAAATTTTGGAGGATGAATAATGAAAGTAGCAATTATTGTTTTTCCAGGATCAAATTGTGATACGGATTTGCATTACGTATTAACTAATTTATGTCATGCTGATGCGGAATATGTTTCTTATCGTACCTGTGATTTATCCAAATATGATGCAGTTATGTTGCCAGGTGGTTTTTCATATGGAGACTACTTAAGATGTGGTGCAATTGCAAGTATTGCTCCTGTAATGCAAGAAGTTCAACGATTTGCTGATGAAGGTAAACCAGTTATTGGAATTTGCAATGGGTTCCAAATTTTAACAGAAGCAAATATTTTACCAGGTGCGTTAAAAAGAAATGATAATTTAAAATTCATTTGCAAAACGGTTTCTTTAAATGCTGAAAACACAAAGACGCCATTTACATCAGCATTAAAAGAAAATGAAAAGATCGAATTACCAATTGCGCATTCAGATGGAAGTTATTATGCAGATCCAACTACACTAGATGCATTAGAAAATAATAATCAAGTAGTGTTTAGATATGCAGATGAAAATCCAAATGGAAGTGTTAATAATATTGCTGGTATTTGTAATCGAAGAGGAAATGTTGTAGGAATGATGCCTCATCCAGAACGTGCATCTGAAGCAATTATGGGAGGATCAGATGGTATAAAAATTTTTCAGTCATTATTAAGTTAAAGAATTTCAAAACATATGGAGGAATAAATAATGGATGAGGTAATGAGTCCACTTGAAATTAAAGAGAAAAAACCATATTTAGAATGGGGATTATCTGAAAAAGAATATGACTATATTTGTGAAAAGTTATTAAAGAGACTTCCAAATTATACTGAAACAGGCTTATTAGCAGTAATGTGGAGTGAACATTGTTCATATAAAATGTCAAAACCATTATTAAAGTTATTACCTAAAAAGAATAGCAAGGTTCTCCAAGGCCCAGGTGAAGGTGCTGGAATTATTGATATAGGTGATGATCAAGCGGTTGTATTTAAAGCAGAAAGTCATAATCATCCTTCAGCAGTTGAACCTTATGAAGGTGCTGCAACAGGAGTTGGTGGTATTTTACGGGATATTTTTAGTATGGGTGCTCGCCCAATTGCATCACTTGACTCTCTTCATTTTAATGAAATTAAGAGTGCACATGATCGTTATTTAATTGATCAAGTTGTTGCCGGAATTGGTGGATATGGGAATTGTATTGGTGTTCCTACTATTGGCGGTGAAACAACTTTTGATAGTTGCTATAAAGGCAATCCGCTTGTGAATGCAATGAGTATCGGAATTATGAATGTAAAAGATATTCAACAAGGACGTGCAGAAGGTGATGAAAGTTCCATTATCTACGTTGGTGCAAAAACTGGACGTGATGGTATTCATGGAGCAACTTTCGCATCAGCTGATTTTAGTGATGAACATGAAACTCAACGTTCTGCGGTTCAAGTTGGGGATCCGTTTATGGAAAAACTATTAATGGAAGCTTGTTTGAAATTAATTCAAGAGCATCCAGATTGGTTAATTGGGATTCAAGATATGGGTGCTGCTGGGTTGGTATCTTCAAGTTGTGAAATGGCTTCAAAATCTCATACAGGTGTGAAATTAAATTTAGATTTAGTACCACAACGTGAAACAAATATGACGGCATATGAAATTATGCTTAGTGAATCACAGGAAAGAATGCTCTTATGTGTACCAAAAGAACATACACAAGATGTAATTGATTTATTTAAGGAATTCAATCTTGAAGCCGCTAAAATTGGTGAAGTTATTGATGATACAAGATATGTACTTACACACGAGGGAAAAGTAGTAACAGATATTCCGGTATCGACATTAACAGATGATGTATTACAAGAAATTGGTAAAGAATCAATTCCAGAACGAATTAGCACAGCTAAAGAAGCTGAATTACCTAAAATAACAAATGCAAAAGAGATTTTCTACAAGTTATTAAAACAACCTACAATTGCATCTAAGAAGTCATTAACTACAACATACGATTCTCAAGTTAGGGCTTCAACAGTTGCGGGACCTAATGGTATTAATGATGCAGGAATTATTAAAGTTCGAGGAAAGAAAAAGGGGATTGCTGCAACAACAGATGGCAATGGCTGTTTCGTTTACTTAGATCCCAAAATCGGAAGTGAAATTGCAGTATTAGAAGCTGCGATGAATCTCTTGTCAGTTGGAGCAGATCCTTTAGCTATAACAGATTGCTTGAACTTTGGAGATCCACATGATCCAGAAGTTTACTGGGAATTACATCAATCTATTATTGGAATGGCAGAAGCATGTCGCCACTTAGACACTCCTGTTGTTTCGGGTAATGTTTCACTTTATAACGAGAGTAATGGCGAAGCAATCTATCCTACACCAATGATAGGAATGGTTGGGTTAATAAAAGATGTAAACCATTATATTAAAAATTCAGTCAGTTACGAGGATGAAAATCTTTATCTTATTGGTAAAACAGAGGATGATTTCAGCGGATCCGAAATCCAAAAAATGCAACAATCAAAGATTAACGGAAAGTTACGTGAACTTGATTGGAATGCAGAATTAACTAAGATAGCATTACTAAAGAATGCAATTGATAAAAATCTTATTAGTAGTGCTCATGACATTAGTGAGGGTGGAATAGCCGTAGCTTTATCTGAAATGTTCTTTAATACTCGATTAGGTGTTTCAGTTGACTTAGCAATGCCAGTTAGAAAAATCTTTAGTGAAACTCCAGGAAGAATGATTGTTGGAGTTGCAGATGCTAATAAGAAGAAGTTTGAATCAATTTTAATGGATAATGCTCAATTTATTGGCAAGGTTAATCAAAGTGCAAAAATTCAAATTAATTGCACAGATGATAAATTTATTTATCCAGTATATGAGGCACAGAAAATTTGGGAGGACGCTATTCCATGTTTAATGAAGAAAAAGGACTAAATGAATACTGTGGAATATTCGGAATATATGGAAATGAAAAAGCTAGCGATTTTGTTTATACCGGATTACATGCACTCCAACATCGTGGGCAACAAGGAGCAGGAATTGTAAGCGATATGGGCAATCATTTAGTTCGACGTAGAGGACTAGGATTACTATCAGCTGTTTTCAGTAAATATGAGGATATTGCACAACTTCAGGGAGAAAATGCAATTGGTCATGTTAGATATGGAACTAGTGGTTCAGATTCAATTTTTAATATACAGCCTTTTCTGTTTGATTTTAACGGTAATGATGTTGCATTAGCACATAATGGAAATTTGACTAATGCTCAGACACTAAAACGTAAACTCAAAGAAGACGGTGCTAAATTTGAGTCTGATTCTGATTCAGAAGTACTAATTCATTTGATTAAACAAAAACAAAACATGAGTTTTATTGATGCATTGAAAAAGAGTTTGAATGAAATAAAGGGTGGTTTTGCATTTCTATTTTTGAAAAAGGATTGTATGATTGCAGCACTTGACCCTAATGGATTTAGACCTTTATGTATTGGTAAGAGGACAGATGGTTCATATGTTGTTGCAAGTGAAACATGTGCGTTAGATGCGGTCGATGCAGAATATGTACGAGATGTTCAACCTGGAGAGTTGATTATCTTTGATAAAGATGGAATGCATCTTGACCATTTTACTACAGATACACAATTAGCTGTTTGTTCAATGGAATATATTTATTTTGCTAATCAAGATTCTAGCATTCATGGTGTTAGTGTATATGATGCAAGAAAGAAAATGGGCCAATTATTAGCAAGGGAACAACCAGCTGATGCCGATATAGTAATAGGAGTACCTAATTCTTCATTAGCTGCTGCATTAGGGTATGCACAGGAAAGCAAACTGCCTTATGAAATGGGATTAGTTAAAAATCAGTATGTTGCACGGACATTTATTGAACCTACACAAGAACAAAGAGAACGAAGTGTACGTTTGAAATTATCAGCAGTTAAATCAGTTGTTCAGGGAAAAAGAGTTGTTATTGTAGATGATTCGATTGTTAGAGGGACAACCTCAAGTCAAATTGTTAAATTATTAAGAAAGGCTGGAGCAAAAGAAATTCATTTAAGAATTGCTTCTCCACCATTTAAATTCCCATGTTTTTATGGAATTGATATTTCAACACGTTCAGAACTGATTGCTGCTAACTATTCAATAGAAGAAATGAAAAAAATCATTGATGTCGATTCATTAGGATATTTGAGTATTGAAAGTTTAGTTAAGTCAATTCCAATTCCAGATGCTAAGGGTGCCCCTAATGGTGGATTAACAATAGCTTATTTCAATGGAGAATATCCAACTCCACTTTATGATTATGAAAAAGATTACTTAGAATCTTTGAAAAAGCAAAAAAGAAAGGGACTAGAAAATGGATCAATATAAAGAAGCTGGGGTTGATATTGCTGCAGGCAATGAATTAGTTCATCGAATTAAAAAAATTGCTAAGCAAACTCGAACCAGAAAAAATGAAAATGAAATTGGAAATTTTAGTGGTACATATCAACTTGGCTCAAAATCTATTTTGGCAAGTACTGATGGAGTAGGAACAAAATTAATGATTGCACAAGAAGCACAAGTATATGATTCAATTGGAATCGATTGTGTAGCGATGTGTGCAAATGATATTTTAGCGCAAGGTGCACAGCCATTATTCTTCCTTGATTATTTAGCAGTTGGTCAAAATAATCCTGAAAAATTAGAAAAAATTGTTAAGGGCGTTGCTGATGGTTGTATTGATGCTGAAATGGAATTAATTGGTGGAGAAACTGCAGAAATGCCAGATATGTACGATAAGGATGAATTTGACATTGCTGGTTTTACAGTTGGTATATGTGAAACTAATGATTTATTAACAAATAAATTGCCTCAAGAGGGAGATATTTTAATTGGATTACCTTCTAACGGATTACATTCCAATGGTTATTCATTAGTTCGAAAAATTTTATTTAAAGATCATCATTACTCTTTAGATGATAAATTAGAAATTTTAAACAATGAATCCCTTAAAGATGAGCTTCTTAAACCTACTAAGATTTATGTTAAAGCAGTTAAGAAATTGCTTGAAAGTAAATTGATACACGGGATTGCTCATATTACTGGAGGTGGTTTACTTGAAAATGTTCCCCGGATGTTAAATGAAAAATTACAAGCGGTAATCGATACAGATGCATGGGAACCAAATCCAATTTTTAAACTTTTAAAAGAAGAGGGTAAATTAGATGATGCTAATTGCTACCGTATTTTTAATATGGGAATTGGTTTAGTTCTTTGTGTTGATCCTAATAATTACCAAAAAGTGTGTTCACAATTAGAAAGTGAAAATGAAACATACTTTAAAATTGGAAAATTAGAAGCAAGGGCTTCAGGTGATTCAGCTATCAAGTTATTAAAAGGTGGGAAGAATATTCAATGAGAATTGCGATTTTTGCGTCAGGAAATGGAACTAATTTTGAAGTTCTCGCAAAAGCATTTCAAAGCCATGAATTTGGGGAGAATGCCAAACTTGAACTACTGTTTTGTGATCATCCCAATGCTCCTGTTATTAAACGAGCTGAAAAATATGGTGTTTATACAGCGACGTTTACATTGAAATCTTGTGGAAACAAAGAGGAGTATGAAAAGAAAATCTTGCAAATCCTGAAATCTAGAAAAATAGATTTAGTGGTTTTAGCAGGATATATGAG